>NZ_JBSWXD010000040.1:0-43015 GCF_056160425.1 Micromonospora sp. ABR4_055 | reverse complement strand
TGGGGTTGGGGGGGGGGGGGGGGGGGGGGTGGGGTGGTGGGCTGTTTTTGGTTTTTTTTCTGGCTGTGGGTAGGGGGGGGGGGCGTTTTTTTGGGCCCTTTCCCCACTGTAACTGGGGGGGAACAGCCGCCTTCAGCTTGTAGGCTGGCACCGTGCAGGTGACCCCGGTGCCCCAGGCCGCGCACCCGACGCCACGGCATCCGGCGGACCCCGACCCGGTGCGGTCCACCAAGGCCGGAGCCGTCTTCGCGCTCGGGTTGGTCGCGGCGCTCACCGGGCTGCTGGTCGGCGGCGTGGTGCCGGCCGTGGTGGCGCTGCTGCTGGCCAACCAGGCACGCCGGGAGGCGTACTCGTCGCGGGGTTACCTGACCGGGACGGGCTGGCTGCGCCGCGGCGAACGGCTGGCCTGGACGGGCCTGCTCCTCGCCGTCGTGACGCTGACCCTGGCGCTGGTACTCGGCATCTTCGACTGGGCCACCGGTCCGGTCGGACAGGACTTCGACCCCGGCATCGACTGACCGCTGCGGCACCCGGTCGGCCCGGGCGACCGGGTCGAGTCACCGGCTGGTCACGGACGACCGGCTGGGCCGGTCGCAGGACGAGGAGGAGCGCAGGTGACCCAGTTCCCGGGGTACGGGACCGCAACGTCGCCGGCCGGGCCGCCGCCCGGTGCCCGACCGGTGGCCCCGCCACCGCCGGAGGGACGGCTGTCGCCACGGCGGGTGGAGCCGGTGCCCGGCACGAGTTTCGGGCTGGTGCACCTGGAGGTACCGCCGGTGGTGTCCGGCCTGGCGGTGACGTCGTTGATCGCCGGGGTCATCTCGGTGCTGGTGTCGTTCACCGTCGGCTGCCTGGGCATGGCCGGCGCAGACGGCGGCTGGGGCGGTTGGGCTGCCGGGGCGTTCACCCTGCTCGGTGTCGCCTTCGGGGCCGCAGCCGTCGGTCTGGGCCTGCTCGGGCTGCGCCAGGTCCGGCAGACCGCGCCACCGCCGGCGGTGCGGTTCACCGGCCGCGGTCTGGCGATCGCCGGGATCAGTTGCGGCGGGGTGGGGCTGGCGGTGACCCTGTTCAGCTTCGCCGTCGCGCTCCTGCTGGTCGCCGCCTGACCATCGGTAGGAGCATCCGGCTGGGGCCAGTACGCCGCCCGCCGGGCCGGCACCCGGGCGAACCGGTACACTTGGTGATCGGAGCGGTCCGCTGCGGGCGGAGCAGACAGACGGCCGATCCGAGTCCGGGGTTCGGGTTCCGAGATTGCGAAGCCGGGGTCAGGAGTTCGGTGCCGCCGTTTTGACCTGCGCGCGCGTGGTGGGTACTCTACCCTCTTGTGCCCGGCCTGCCCGGGCAAGTCGTGCGTGCGCCCGATCCGGGCCGGCGGCCCGATCTGGGTCGATGGTCAACGGGCAGCGCAACGGCGAAGTGCAGATTCCGGTGGTTGACAGCTGACGGCCGGGTCCGCGTGCGGGCGACACGCCCGACCGCGGGTGTCGGTGCCCTGTCGGGTGGCCGGTCGGAGTGTAGGAGAGTCGGCCTGCGGGGCGGCTGAGGAAAAGTGCGGCCGCCCGTGCGGCCGGAGGGAGCAAAGGAACCCGGTGCCAACGATCCAGCAGCTGGTCCGCAAGGGCCGCCAGGACAAGACGAGCAAGACCAAGACGCCGGCGCTCAAGGGCAGCCCGCAGCGTCGTGGCGTGTGCACCCGTGTGTACACCACCACCCCCAAGAAGCCGAACTCCGCGCTGCGCAAGGTCGCTCGGGTGAAGCTGAGCAGCCAGATCGAGGTGACCGCCTACATCCCCGGCGTCGGCCACAACCTGCAGGAGCACTCCATCGTGCTGGTGCGCGGCGGCCGGGTAAAGGACCTCCCGGGCGTCCGCTACAAGATCGTCCGCGGTTCGCTGGACACCCAGGGTGTCCGCAACCGCAAGCAGGCTCGCAGCCGCTACGGCGCGAAGAAGGAGAAGAGCTGAGATGCCGCGTAAGGGCCCTGCTCCGCGTCGTCCCCTGGTCGCGGACCCGGTGTACAACTCCCCGCTGGTGACCCAGCTGGTCAACAAGATCCTGCTGCGGGGCAAGCGTCAGCTCGCCGAGCGGATCGTCTACGGCGCCCTGGAGGGCTGCCGGGAGAAGTCCGGCACCGACCCGGTCGTCACCCTCAAGCGCGCCATGGACAACGTGAAGCCGACCCTGGAGGTCCGCAGCCGCCGGGTCGGTGGCGCGACGTACCAGGTGCCGGTCGAGGTCCGCCCGTCCCGGGCGACCACCCTCGGGCTGCGCTGGCTGGTCCAGTACTCCAAGGCCCGCCGGGAGAAGACGATGATCGAGCGGCTGATGAACGAGCTGCTGGACGCGAGCAACGGTCTCGGCGCGGCGGTCAAGCGCCGCGAGGACACCCACAAGATGGCGGAGTCCAACAAGGCCTTCGCTCACTACCGCTGGTAGGCCGCTGTCATGCCCGCCGGCATAGCCGCGCAGACACAGTCGACGACGAGACGAAGTAGGGATTGAAGTGGCCGCCGTAGACGCGCTCGCCAAGGTACGCAACATCGGCATCATGGCGCACATCGATGCCGGTAAGACCACGACCACTGAGCGGATCCTGTTCTACACCGGTATCACGTACAAGATCGGTGAGGTCCACGAGGGCGCTGCCGTCATGGACTGGATGGAACAGGAGCAGGAGCGGGGCATCACCATCACCTCCGCCGCCACCAAGTGTGAGTGGAAGGGCCACACGATCCAGATCATCGACACGCCGGGCCACGTCGACTTCACGGTAGAGGTCGAGCGGTCGTTGCGGGTGCTCGATGGGGCGGTCGCAGTCTACGACGGCGTGGCCGGCGTGGAGCCGCAGACCGAGAACGTGTGGCGGCAGGCGGACAAGTACAAGGTCCCCCGGATGTGCTTCGTCAACAAGCTCGACCGGACCGGGGCCGACTTCTTCCGCTGCGTGCAGATGATGGTCGACCGGCTCAACGCCACCCCGCTGGTGCTGCAGATCCCGATCGGCCTCGAGAGCGGCCACATCGGTGTCGTCGACCTGGTCGAGATGCGGGCGCTCACCTGGCGTGGCGAGACGATGAAGGGTGAGGACTACGCGGTCGAGGAGATCCCGGCCGACCTCACCGACTCGGCCGCCGAGTGGCGGGAGAAGCTGCTGGAGACCCTCGCCGACGTGGACGACTCCATCATGGAGAAGTACCTCGAGGGTGAGGAGTTGTCGGTCGAGGAGATCAAGGCGGCGATCCGCCGGGCCACCCTCGCCGACAAGGGCAACCCGGTGCTGTGCGGTTCGGCGTTCAAGAACAAGGGCGTCCAGCCGATGCTGGACGCGGTGGTCGACTACCTGCCGTCGCCGCTGGACGTGCCGGCGATCGAGGGCACCGCGACGGACGGCGAGACCCCGATGCTGCGGAAGCCGTCGACGACGGAGCCGTTCTCCGGCCTCGCGTTCAAGATCCAGACCGACCGGCACCTCGGTAAGTTGACCTACGTACGGGTCTACTCCGGCACGCTGGACTCCGGGTCCCAGGTGATCAACTCCACCAAGGACCGCAAGGAGCGGATCGGCAAGATCTACCAGATGCACGCGAACAAGCGTGAGGAGCGGGCGACCGCGATCGCCGGCGACATCATCGCCGTCCAGGGCCTGAAGCAGACCACCACCGGCGACACCCTGTCCGACCCGGCGAACCCGGTCATCCTGGAGTCGATGACGTTCCCGGAGCCGGTCATCGAGGTGGCGATCGAGCCCAAGACAAAGGCCGACCAGGAGAAGCTCTCCACCGCTATCCAGCGGCTGGCCGAGGAGGACCCGACCTTCCGCGTCAAGAACGACGAGGAGACCGGGCAGACGGTCATCGCCGGCATGGGCGAGCTGCACCTGGACATCCTGGTCGACCGGATGCGCCGCGAGTTCAACGTCGAGGCCAACATCGGCAAGCCGCAGGTGGCGTACCGGGAGACCATCCGCCGGAAGGTGGAGAAGGTCGAGTACACCCACAAGAAGCAGACCGGTGGGTCCGGCCAGTACGCCCGGGTGATCATCAGTCTCGAGCCGCTGCCGCTGGACAACGAGGCGCCGACCTACGAGTTCGCCAACGCGGTGACCGGTGGCCGGGTGCCGCGGGAGTTCATCCCGTCGGTCGACGCCGGTGCCCAGGACGCCATGCAGTACGGCATCCTCGCCGGCTTCCCGCTGGTCGGGGTCAAGCTGACCCTGGTCGACGGGCAGTACCACGAGGTCGACTCGTCCGAGATGGCGTTCAAGATCGCCGGCTCGATGGCGCTCAAGGAGGCCGCCCGTCGGGCGGATCCTGCGCTGCTCGAGCCGATGATGGCCGTTGAGGTCACCTCTCCCGAGGAGAACATGGGTGACGTCATCGGCGACCTCAACTCCCGGCGTGGCATCATCCAGGCGATGGAGGAGCGCGGCGGAGCCCGCGTCGTCCGTGCCCTGGTGCCACTGTCGGAGATGTTCGGCTACGTCGGCGACCTGCGGTCGAAGACCCAGGGCCGGGCGAGCTACAGCATGCAGTTCGACTCCTACGCCGAAGTGCCGCAGAGCGTGGCGAAGGAGATCATCGCGAAGGCGACGGGCGAGTAACGGGTCGGGGAGCTGACCCTCCCCGGCCCGTCTCGGGCGAGCTGCATACCGGGCCTGAAGGCGTGACCGCCGCAAGACCCGAGCACTTCCCGGTCGCCGACACCGGACCGGAAAGGCTGTCGACAGAGTCCTAAGCGCCGAACGGCGCGCCGGGCGTACGAACCAAGAAGTCCACAGGAGGACACCAGTGGCGAAGGCGAAGTTCGAGCGGACTAAGCCGCACGTCAACATCGGCACCATTGGTCACATCGACCACGGTAAGACGACGCTGACGGCGGCCATCACCAAGGTCCTGCACGACAGGATGCCGGACCTCAACCCGTACACGCCGTTCGACGAGATCGACAAGGCGCCGGAGGAGAAGGCCCGCGGCATCACGATCTCGATCGCGCACGTCGAGTACCAGACCGAGGCGCGGCACTACGCGCACGTCGACTGCCCCGGGCACGCCGACTACATCAAGAACATGATCACCGGTGCCGCGCAGATGGACGGCGCGATCCTGGTGGTCGCGGCGACCGACGGCCCGATGCCGCAGACCCGCGAGCACGTGCTGCTGGCCCGTCAGGTCGGCGTCCCGTACATCGTCGTGGCGCTCAACAAGAGCGACATGGTCGACGACGAGGAGCTGCTCGAGCTGGTCGAGCTCGAGGTCCGTGAGTTGCTGTCGGCCCAGGAGTACCCGGGCGACGACCTGCCGGTGGTTCGGGTCTCCGCGCTGAAGGCGCTGGAGGGCGACGAGGAGTGGTCCGACAAGCTCATGGAGCTGATGAACGCGGTCGACACCGCGATCCCGCAGCCCGAGCGGGAGACCGAGAAGCCGTTCCTGATGCCGATCGAGGACGTCTTCACGATCACCGGTCGGGGCACCGTGGTGACCGGTCGCGCCGAGCGTGGCGTGCTCAAGCCGAACGAGGAGGTGGAGATCGTCGGCATCCGCGAGAAGTCGATGAAGACCACCTGCACCGGTATCGAGATGTTCCGCAAGCTGCTCGACGAGGCGCGGGCCGGTGAGAACGTCGGTCTGCTGCTGCGTGGTATCAAGCGCGAGGACGTCGAGCGCGGCATGGTGGTCATCAAGCCGGGTACCACCACCCCGCACACGGAGTTCGAGGCGACGGTCTACATCCTCTCCAAGGAGGAGGGTGGCCGGCACACCCCGTTCTTCCAGAACTACCGTCCGCAGTTCTACTTCCGGACCACCGACGTGACCGGTGTGGTCACGCTGCCGGAGGGCACCGAGATGGTCATGCCCGGTGACAACACCTCGATGAGCGTGAAGCTGATCCAGCCGATCGCCATGGAGGAGAACCTGAAGTTCGCGATTCGGGAGGGTGGCCGCACCGTCGGCGCCGGCCGGGTCACCAAGATCATCAAGTGAACTGGTAGCCCGATTGGCCTTGCCGTACCTCGGTACGGCATACTAGTCAGGTTGCGTCCGCGTAGGGTGGCTGGCTGCCCGGCAGTCAGCCACCCTCGCACGGCGTCCGGGGCAGATCTGCCGCGGCACCCGCACTGTTCGGCAGCGCACGGCTTTCGCCGTGTCGTCGACCGGGGTGCCGCCGGCCTGGCCCGGTGCCCAAGACCTCAGCGGTGGGGATCGTCTCCGCGTGGGGCCAGATCGCTCCGGAGTCCCGGGGCGGAGCCTGGTCAGCGGTTGCGACACGCCCGACCGCGGGGGTCGGACACCGAAATGAAACGGCAGCGCCGGGGTCCGACCGGCGGCATCCGCTCCGGCGAGCGGGCTCCATTGCGGGCGGAGAGAGAAGGAACAGAAGCCACCATGGCGGGACAAAAGATCCGCATCCGGCTCAAGGCCTATGACCACGAGGTCGTGGACTCCTCGGCGCGGAAGATCGTCGAGACGGTGACGCGCACCGGCGCTCAGGTCGCAGGCCCGGTGCCGCTGCCCACTGAGATCAACCGTTTCTGCGTCATCCGTTCGCCGCACAAGTACAAGGACTCGCGCGAGCACTTCGAGATGCGCACGCACAAGCGTCTGATCGACATCATCGACCCGACTCCGAAGACGGTCGATTCGCTGATGCGCCTCGACCTGCCGGCTGGCGTCGACATCGAGATCAAGCTGTAGGGACCGGACAATGGACAGGCAAGTGAAGGGCATCCTGGGCGCCAAGCTCGGCATGACCCAGGTCTGGGACAACAACCGGGTCGTCCCGGTGACGGTGGTGCAGGCCGGCCCGTGCGTGGTGACCCAGGTGCGGACCGCCGACAAGGACGGTTACTCCGCGGTCCAGCTCGCGTTCGGCGCGGTCGACCCGCGCAAGGTGAACAAGCCGGAATCCGGTCACTTCGCCAAGTCCGGCGTGGCGCCGCGGCGGCACCTGGTCGAGCTGCGCACCACGGACGCCAGCGAGTACGAGCTGGGTCAGGAGATCACCGTCGAGGCCTTCGAGCCGGGTGCCCGGATCGACGTCACCGGCCGGACCAAGGGCAAGGGATTCGCCGGTGTCATGAAGCGGCACGGCTTCCACGGCCTGCGGGCCAGCCACGGTGTCGAGCGTAAGCACCGCTCGCCCGGCTCGATCGGCGCCTGCGCGACCCCGGGACGCGTCTTCAAGGGCGTCAAGATGGCCGGCCGCATGGGCAGCGTGCGCTACACCGTGCAGAACCTCACCGTGCAGGCGGTCGACCCGGACAGCAACCTGCTGCTCGTCAAGGGCGCCATCCCGGGTCCGGCCGGCGCGCTGATCCTGGTCCGCAGCGCGGCGAAGGCGCAGGCGAAGAAGGGCGGTGCCGCCAAATGACGACCGTTGACGTCATCAACCCCGAGGGTGCCAAGAGCGGCACCGTCGACCTGCCGGGCGAGGTCTTCGACGTACAGGCCAACATCGCCCTGATGCACCAGGTCGTGGTCGCCCAGCTCGCCGCCGCGCGGCAGGGCACCCACAAGACCAAGACCCGTGGCGAGGTCGCCGGCGGCGGCAAGAAGCCGTACAAGCAGAAGGGCACCGGCCGCGCCCGGCAGGGCTCGATCCGCGCGCCGCAGTTCGCCGGCGGTGGCGTGGTGCACGGCCCGGTCCCGCGCGACTACAGCCAGCGGACCCCCAAGAAGATGAAGGCCGCCGCGCTGCGCGGTGCCCTCTCCGACCGGGCGCGCTCCGGGCAGCTGCACGTCGTGGAGGCGTTCGTCACCGGTGAGCAGCCGTCGACCAAGAGTGCGCTGGCCACGCTGCGCAAGGTCAGCTCCGCCAAGCGGGTGCTGGTCGTGCTCAGCGCGACCGACGAGCTCAACTGGCTGTCGCTGCGCAACCTGCGCAACAGCACGCCGCTGGTGCACCTCATCGAAGTGGGTCAGCTCAACACGTACGACGTGCTGGTCGCCGACGACGTGGTCTTCACCAAGGGAGCTCTCGACGAGTTCCTCGGTGTTCCGGCGCAGACCGAGGAGGGCGACAAGTGAGCACGATTGCCGACCCGCGCGACATCATCGTGGCGCCGGTGGTCTCGGAGAAGAGCTACGCCGAGCTCAACCGGAACTGGTACACGTTCCTGGTCCACCCGGACGCCAACAAGACCCAGATCAAGATCGCGATCCAGCAGATCTTCGACGTCCGCGTGCTGACCGTGAACACGCTCAACCGCGAGGGCAAGCGCAAGCGCACCCGGACCGGCTTCGGTCAGCGTAAGGCGACCAAGCGGGCGATGGTGAAGCTGGCCGACGGTGACCGTATCGAGGCCTTCGGCGGCCCGGTCAGCTGAGGGGTGTAGACAATGCCAATCCGTAAGTACAAGCCGACGACGCCGGGCCGCCGTGGTTCGTCCGTCGCCGACTTCGCCGAGATCACCCGGTCCACACCGGAGAAGTCGTTGCTGGTGCCGCTGCCCAAGAAGGGCGGTCGGAACACGCACGGCCGGATCACCGCCCGGCACCACGGCGGTGGACACAAGCGCCAGTACCGGCTGATCGACTTCAAGCGGGTCGACAAGGACGGCGTACCGGCCAAGGTCGCGCACATCGAGTACGACCCGAACCGGACCGCACGGATCGCGCTGCTGCACTACGCCGACGGCGAGAAGCGCTACATCATCGCGCCGAAGGACCTGAAGCAGGGCGACGCCGTTGAGTCCGGCCCCGGCGCCGACATCAAGCCCGGCAACAACCTGCCGCTGCGCAACATCCCGGTCGGTTCCACCATCCATGGTGTGGAGCTGCGACCGGGTGGCGGTGCCAAGCTGGCCCGCTCGGCCGGCACCGGCATCCAGCTGCTCGGCCGGGAGGGTGCCTACGCGACGCTGCGGATGCCCTCCGGCGAGATCCGCCGGGTCGACGTGCGCTGCCGGGCCACCATCGGTGAGATCGGCAACGCCGACCAGTCAAACATCAACTGGGGCAAGGCGGGCCGCATGCGGTGGAAGGGCAAGCGCCCGACCGTCCGTGGCGTCGCGATGAACCCGGTCGACCACCCGCACGGTGGTGGTGAGGGCAAGACCTCCGGTGGTCGCCACCCGGTGAACCCGAAGGGCAAGCCGGAGGGCCGGACCCGTCGTAAGGGCCAGCCGAGTGACCGGCTGATCGTCCGCCGCCGCTACGCCACCCGCAAGCGCGGCTAGAAGGAGTCTGGTAGCACATGCCTCGCAGCCTGAAGAAGGGCCCGTTCGTCGACGACCACCTGATGAAGAAGGTGGAGACGCAGAACGACAAGGGCTCCAAGAACGTCATCAAGACCTGGTCGCGGCGCTCGACGATCACCCCGGAGATGCTCGGGCACACGATCGCCGTGCACGACGGGCGCAAGCACGTCCCGGTGTTCATCACCGAGTCGATGGTCGGGCACAAGCTCGGCGAGTTTGCCCTGACCCGCACCTTCAAGGGTCACGAGAAGGACGACCGCAAGAGCCGTCGGCGCTGAGTCGCGGGCACGGATAGAGGATCAAGGGGTTACAGCGATGCCAGTGAAGGGCGACGCTCCGGTGCTTCCGGGCGCGCGGGCGGTTGCGCGGTACGTGCGCATCTCGCCGATGAAGGCGCGTCGGGTGGTCGACCTCGTCCGCGGTCTGCCCGCGAAGGAGGCACTCACCGTCCTGCAGTTCGCGCCGCAGGCCGCCAGTGAGCAGGTGTACAAGGTCCTGGCCAGCGCGATCGCCAACGCCGAGAACAACGAGCAGCTGGACCCCGACGCGCTGCTGGTCAGCGAGGCGTTCGTGGACGAGGGTCCGACGCTGAAGCGGTTCCGGCCGCGGGCGCAGGGCCGGGCGTACCGGATTCGCAAGCGGACCTGCCACATCACCATCGCGGTGGAGGCCGTCGCCGCGGCGAAGCCGACGCGGCGGGCGACCAAGGCGCAGCCGGCGAAGGCCGCGAAGCAGGCCCAGCCGGCCGAGGCGGCGACGACCGACGCGCAGCCGGCGGCCGTGGAGCAGACCGAGAGCACGGCGCAGGGCGGCGCGACCGCGAACGAGCCGGCCGGCGGCAAGCAGAGCAGCACGGAGGGTGCCGAGTAATGGGTCAGAAAGTTCACCCGCACGGGTTCCGGCTCGGCATCTCGACCGACTGGAAGTCGCGCTGGTACGCGGAGAAGCTGTACAAGGACTACATCGCCGAGGACGTCAAGATCCGCCGGATGATGTCCAGCGGCCTCGAGCGGGCCGGTATCTCCAAGGTCGACATCGAGCGGACCCGCGACCGGGTCCGGGTCGACATCCACACCGCCCGCCCGGGCATCGTCATCGGCCGTAAGGGCGCCGAGGCGGACCGGATCCGGGGCAAGCTGGAGAAGCTCACCGGCAAGCAGGTGCAGCTCAACATCCTCGAGGTGAAGAGCCCCGAGTCGGACGCACAGCTGGTCGCGCAGGGCGTCGCCGAGCAGTTGGCCAGCCGGGTCAGCTTCCGGCGGGCGATGCGTAAGGCCATGCAGTCGGCGATGAAGAACCCGATCGTCAAGGGCATCCGGGTGCAGGTCTCCGGCCGGCTCGGCGGTGCGGAGATGAGCCGTACCGAGTTCTACCGCGAGGGTCGGGTGCCGCTGCACACGCTGCGGGCCAACATCGAGTACGGCTTCTTCGAGGCCCGGACCACCTTTGGCCGGATCGGCGTCAAGGTGTGGATCTACAAGGGCGACGCGGTCCCGGGGCGGGAGGCTCCGGCCGAGGCGCCCAGCCGTCCCCGCCGGGAGCGGCCGGACCGGCCCCGTCGCGGGCGTTCCGGCTCCAGCGGGACGACCGCCGGTGGTACCGAGGCTGGCCGGGCGGCCGCCGCGGAGATCTCCGGTGGCCCGTCGACCACGACCAGCAGTGCCGCGCCGGCTGATGCCGCGCCGGCCACTCCGGCCGCTTCGGCCGGAGCGGACAGCTCAGCGCAGGAGGGCTGACAGATGCTGATCCCGCGCAAGCCCCCGAAGGGCTTCCGCAAGCCGCATCACCCGAGCCGTACTGGCGCCGCCAAGGGCGGCACCCGGGTGGTGTTCGGCGAGTTCGGTATCCAGGCGCTCGAGCCGGCGTATGTGACCAACCGTCAGATCGAGTCGGCCCGTATCGCCATGACCCGCCACATCAAGCGTGGTGGCAAGGTCTGGATCACGGTCTTCCCCGACCAGGCGTTGACCAAGAAGCCGGCCGAGACCCGGATGGGGTCCGGTAAGGGCTCGCCCGAGTGGTGGGTCGCCAACATCAAGCCGGGACGGGTGCTCTTCGAGATGTCCTTCCCGAACGAGCAGATCGCGCGTGAGGCGATGCGTCGTGCGATCCACAAGCTCCCGATGAAGTGCCGCATCGTGACGCGCGAAGTGGGTGAAAGCTGATGGCAGCGGGCGTTTCGGCCGCCGAGCTGCGTGACCTCTCCGAAGAGGAGCTGGTCACGAAGCTGCGGGAGGCCAAGGCGGAGCTGTTCAACCTCCGCGTGCAGGCCGCGACCGGTCAGCTGGACAACAACCGCCGGCTGCAGGTCATCCGTCGGGAGATCGCCCGGATCTACACGATCATGCGTGAGCGTGAGTTGGGACTCTCCGCCGCGCCGACTGAGGTGGCTGCATCATGAGTGAGAACACCGCCCCCGAGCAGGGCGCAACGGTCGTCCGGGCCCGCCGCAAGGTTCGCGAAGGGCTCGTGGTCAGCGACAAGATGGAGAAGACCGTCGTCGTCGAGGTCGAGGACCGGGTCAAGCACCGGCTGTACGGCAAGGTCATGCGCCGTACCAGCAAGCTGAAGGCACACGACGAGCAGAACGCGTGCGGGGTCGGTGACCGGGTGCTGCTGATGGAGACCCGGCCGCTGTCCGCCACCAAGCGGTGGCGGGTCGTCGAGATCCTCGAGAAGGCGAAGTAGCCGGGCGACCCGTCCGCCGCCGTCGCGCGGCGTTCGGGTCGGTCGGGTCCGGATGGCAGCCCGCGCGTAGCGCGGACCAGGTTCTTCCAAGCTCCGGGTGACCGGAGGACTGGCAGACATAGGAGATAGACGTGATCCAGCAGGAGTCGCGACTGCGTGTCGCCGACAACACGGGTGCCCGGGAGATCCTGTGCATCCGGGTGCTCGGTGGCTCCGGTCGGCGCTACGCAGGCATCGGCGACGTGATCGTCGGGACGGTCAAGGACGCGATTCCCGGCGCCGGCGTGAAAAAGGGCGACGTGGTGAAGGCCGTCGTGGTCCGGACCGCGAAGGAGAAGCGGCGGCCGGACGGGTCGTACATCCGCTTCGACGAGAACGCTGCCGTCATCATCAAGGACGGTGGGGACCCGCGCGGTACCCGCATCTTCGGCCCGGTCGGGCGTGAGCTGCGGGACAAGCGGTTCATGAAGATCATTTCTTTGGCGCCGGAGGTGCTGTGACCGTGAAGGTGAAGAAGGGCGACACGGTCGTCGTCATCGCCGGTAAGGACAAGGGTGCCAAGGGCAAGGTCATCGCGGCCTACCCGCGGCAGGACAAGGTCCTCGTCGAAGGCGTGAACCGGATCAAGAAGCACACCCGCATCCAGACCACCCAGCGCGGCGGGCAGACCGGTGGCATCGTCACCCAGGAAGCTCCGATCCACGTCTCGAACGTGCAGGTGCTCGACTCCGACGGCAAGCCGACCCGGGTCGGTTACCGGTTCGACGACAGCGGCCAGAAGGTGCGGATCGCGCGTAGCAACGGTAAGGACCTGTGATGACCACCGCTACCCAGACCAGGCCGGCGCCGCGCCTCAAGCAGCGGTACCGCGAGGAGACCATCGCGCAGCTGCGTGAGCAGTTCCAGTACGCGAACCCGATGCAGGTTCCTGGGCTCGTCAAGATCGTCGTGAACATGGGTGTCGGCGAGGCCGCTCGGGACGCCAAGCTGATCGACGGTGCCATGCGTGACCTGGCCACCATTACCGGCCAGAAGCCGCAGGTGCGGCGGGCAACCAAGTCGATCGCGCAGTTCAAGCTCCGTGAGGGGATGCCGATCGGCGCGAAGGTCACCCTGCGCGGTGACCGGATGTGGGAGTTCCTGGACCGGCTGCTGTCCATCGCGCTGCCCCGAATCCGGGACTTCCGCGGGCTGGACGGTCGCAAGCTCGACGGCAACGGCAACTACACGTTCGGGCTTACCGAGCAGTCGGTGTTCCACGAGATCGACCAGGACCGGATCGACCGCACCCGGGGCATGGACATCACGGTGGTCACCACCGCCAAGACCGACGACGAGGGCCGGGCGCTGCTCAAGCTCCTGGGCTTCCCGTTCAAGGAGAACTGAGCTATGGCCAAGAAGGCGCTGATCATCAAGGCCGCCGCGAAGCCGAAGTTCTCGGTGCGCGCGTACACCCGTTGCCAGCGGTGCGGGCGGCCCAAGGCGGTCTACCGCAAGTTCGGCCTCTGCCGGGTCTGCATCCGGGAGATGGCGCACCGCGGTGAGCTGCCCGGTGTGTCGAAGGCTTCCTGGTAACCCCACCTTGACAGGTCTTCGCCGTAGGCCCGGTGGTACAGCCACCGGGAACCCCGGCGAGAAAGGTTGACGAGACCCATGACGATGACCGACCCGATCGCAGACATGCTGACCCGTCTGCGCAACGCCAACCAGGCGTACCACGACCGGGTGACGATGCCGTACTCGAAGGTCAAGGCGAACATCGCCGAGGTCCTCAAGGCCGAGGGATACATCTCGACCTGGCAGGTCGAGGACCCTGCGGAGGGTGCCGTCGGCCGGCGGCTGGTGGTCGATTTGAAGTACGGCCAGAACCGGGAGCGCAGCCTCGCCGGGATCAAGCGCGTGTCCAAGCCGGGTCTGCGGGTGTACGCCAAGTCGGATGAGCTGCCCCGAGTGCTCGGCGGCCTGGGCGTGGCGATCATTTCGACGTCCCAGGGGCTGCTCACCGACCGGCAGGCCCGTAAGCGGAGCGTGGGCGGGGAAGTCCTCGCCTTCGTCTGGTAATCGGGAGACTGGTAACAATGTCGCGTATTGGACGTAAGTCGATCCCGGTACCGGCCGGCGTCGATGTCAAGATCGATGGCCAGACCGTCACGGTCAAGGGCCCCAAGGGCGAGCTGTCGCACGTCCTGCCCGAGTCGATCACCGTTGAGCGGACCGAGGACGGTCAGCTCCAGATCAACCGGGCCAACGACGAGCGCCAGGCCAAGGAACTGCACGGGCTGAGCCGTACCCTGGTGTCGAACATGGTCATCGGGGTGACCGACGGTTACCGCAAGACCCTGGAGATCGCGGGTACGGGTTACCGGGTCACCGCCAAGGGCAAGGACCTGGAGTTCGCTCTCGGGTTCTCGCACCCGGTGCTGGTGCCGGCCCCGGAGGGGATCACCTTCACCGTGGAGCGGCCGACGCTGTTCCACGTGGCCGGGATCAACAAGTGGCAGGTCGGTGAGGTCGCCGCCAACATCCGGAAGATCCGCCCGCCGGAGCCGTACAAGGGCAAGGGCGTGAAATACCAGGGCGAGGTCATCCGCCGCAAGGCCGGAAAGGCAGGTAAGAAGTGAGCGCGAGGAGCGAGCTTGCGAGCCCCGCAGTCGCGAACGGAGGCGGGTTCCGATGAGCGCCACACTGTTGAAGCGTCGGGCGGGCGGCAGCGTCTCCGCGCGGCGTGCCATCGGGCGGGCGCGCCGGCACTTCCGGGTGCGCAAGAACCTCAGTGGGACCGCGCAGCGGCCGCGCCTGGTGGTCACCCGTTCCCTGAAGCACATGGTCGCCCAGATCGTCGACGACACCAAGGGTCACACCCTGGCGTCCGCGTCGACCATGGACGCGTCGCTGCGGGGTACCGCGGGTGCCAAGAGCGAACTGGCCGGCAAGGTGGGCGAGCTGCTCGCCGAGCGGGCCAAGGCGGCAGGTATCTCCAAGGTCGTGTTCGACCGTGGGGGCAACCGGTACGCGGGGCGGATCGCCGCGCTGGCCGACGCTGCCCGCGAAGCCGGACTCGAGTTCTAGCGGCCGTCTGATGCCTGTCCAGACGCAAATCGAAGCAAACCCCGTCACGAGTAGGAAGGAAGGCTGCTGATGCCAGGTCAACAGCGTCGTGGCGGCGGGTCCGGTGGCAACGAAGGTGGTCGCCGCGACAACCGCCGTGAGGGCGGTCGCGGCAACGCGCCCGTCGAGAAGACCCCACACCTGGAGCGCGTCGTCGCGATCAACCGGGTCGCCAAGGTCGTGAAGGGCGGTCGGCGTTTCAGCTTCACCGCCCTGGTGATCGTGGGCGACGGCGACGGCACGGTCGGCGTGGGTTACGGCAAGGCCAAGGAGGTGCCGGCGGCGATCGCCAAGGGCGTCGAGGAGGCCAAGAAGCACTTCTTCAAGGTGCCCCGGATCGCCGCGTCGATCCCGCACCCGGTGCAGGGCGAGGACGCCGCCGGCGTGGTCCTGTTGAAGCCGGCGAGTGCCGGTACGGGTGTGATCGCCGGTGGCCCGGTGCGTGCGGTGCTGGAGTGCGCGGGCATCCACGACGTGCTCTCCAAGAGCCTCGGCTCGTCGAACCCGATCAACATCGTGCACGCCACGGTCGCCGCGCTGAAGAGCCTGGAGTCGCCGGAGGCGGTCGCCACCCGGCGTGGCCTGCCGGTCGAGGACGTGGCCCCAGCCGCGATGCTCGCGTCCCGCGCGGGCGCAGGGGCGTGACAGCGAAGATGAACGGAGGGCGGCTGTGATGGCACGTCTGAAGGTGACCCAGGTCCGGTCCGGGATCGGGACCAAGCGCAACCAGCGGGAGTCGCTGCGGTCGCTCGGTCTCAAGCGGATCAACGACGTGGTGGTCAAGGAGGACCGGCCCGAGATTCGGGGCATGATCTTCACCGTGAACCACCTCGTGAAGGTCGAGGAGGTCGAGTAATGGCGATCAAGGTCCACCACCTCCGGCCGGCGCCGGGGGCCAAGACCGCGAAGACCCGGGTGGGCCGCGGTGAGGGCTCCAAGGGCAAGACCGCCGGTCGGGGCACCAAGGGCTCCAAGGCCCGCAAGAACATCCCGGCGGCGTTCGAGGGTGGGCAGATGCCCATCCACATGCGTCTGCCGAAGCTGAAGGGCTTCAAGAACCGGTTCAAGGTCGTCTACCAGGTGGTCAACCTGGACCGGTTGGCGGAGCTCTTCCCGAACGGTGGTGAGGTCGGTCCGCAGCAGTTGGCCGAGTCCGGCGCGGTCCGTAAGGGCCAGCCGGTCAAGGTGCTGGGCAGCGGCGACCTCGGTGGTGTGTCTCTCCAGGTGTCGGCGCACGCGTTCAGCGGGTCGGCCAAGGAGAAGATCACCGCAGCTGGCGGCTCGGTCACCGAGCTCTGAACACCCAGCTTGGACGTGGCGCTCGCTCAGTTGTCCGCGACTGACGGGCGCCACGGCCTACTGGTGAAGCCTCCGTCCCGTTAATATCGGGACCGGTGTATGTTCTAGGGCACGCCTGCCCAGACCGACGCCGGACTGTTAGAGTCCGATGCCAGCCATGGATATCGGGCGCTCCGCACCCACCCGACCCGCCAGAACATCCGGCGGCCGCCTCGCGCAGGAGGAAGAAGTTGCTCTCCGCCTTTCTCAGTGCGTTCCGCACGCCTGACCTGCGCAAGAAGCTGCTGTTCACGGTCTTCATCGTCGCGATCTACCGGCTCGGCGCCACGCTGCCGAGCCCAGGCGTGTCGTACGGCAACGTGCAGCAGTGCATCACCGCCATGGAGTCCGGGGACTCCAGCGGGGTCTTCACCCTGCTGAACCTCTTCTCCGGCGGTGCGTTGCTGTCCCTGTCCGTCTTCGCGCTGGGCATCATGCCCTACATCACCGCGTCGATCATCCTGCAGCTGCTCACCGTGGTGATTCCACGGTTGGAGCAGCTCCGCAAGGAGGGGCAGTCCGGCCAGGCCAAGATCACCCAGTACACCCGTTACCTGACCCTGGGCCTGGGCATCCTGCAGGCCTCGGCGTTCGTTGCGCTGGCCCGATCCGGGCAGCTGTTCAACAACATGTGCGACCAGTGGCCGATCATCCCCGACGGGACCGGCCTACCGACCTGGCTGACGCTCAGCGTGCTGGTCATCACGATGACCGCCGGCACCGGCATGGTGATGTGGCTCGGCGAGCTGATCACCGACCGGGGCGTCGGCAACGGCATGTCGGTGCTGATCTTCACCTCGATCGCGGCGCGACTGCCCAGCGAGGGGTGGGCGATCAAGAACACCCACGGCTGGGGCATGTTCGGCCTGGTGATCGTGCTGGTCCTGGTGGTCATCACCGCGGTGGTCTTCATCGAGCAGGCGCAGCGCCGGATCCCGGTGCAGTACGCCAAGCGGATGATCGGCCGGCGGATGTACGGCGGCACCTCGACCTACATCCCGTTGAAGGTCAACCAGGCCGGTGTCATCCCGGTGATCTTCGCCTCGTCGGTGCTCTACCTGCCGCAGCTCGGGCTGCAGTTCTTCGATCCGAACGACCCTGGTCAGGTCCAGGCGTGGATCCAGAACAACCTGGCGAACCCGACCAGCCCGATCTACATCGTCACGTACTTCTTTATGATCATCTTCTTCACGTACTTCTACGTGTCGATCACGTTCAACCCGACCGAGGTCGCGGAGAACATGAAGAAGTACGGTGGCTTCGTGCCCGGCATCCGGCCGGGCCGGCCCACGGCCGAGTACCTCGACTTCATCCTCAGCCGGATCACCCTCCCCGGTGCGCTCTACCTCGGCCTCATCTCCGTCCTGCCGAACTTCTTCTTCATCTGGCTGGACAGCGACCAGTACGTGAACTTCCCGTTCGGTGGCACCGCCGTGCTCATCATGGTCGGTGTCGGTCTGGAAACCGTGAAGCAGATCGAGAGCCAACTCATGCAGCGCAACTACGAAGGGTTCCTCCGGTAGATGAGGCTGGTACTGGTCGGTCCCCCCGGGGCGGGGAAGGGGACCCAGGCCGAGTTCATCGCCGCTCACCTGGTCGTGCCCAAAATCTCGACCGGGGACATCTTCCGGGCCAACGTCTCCCAGGGCACGCCACTGGGTGTCGAGGCCAGGCGATACATGGACGCCGGCAAGCTGGTTCCGGACGAGGTGACCATCAACATGGTCCGGGACCGGCTGGCCGAGCCGGACGCCGCCGAAGGCTTCCTGCTCGACGGCTTCCCGCGAACCACTCCGCAGGCAGCCGCGCTGGACAAGCTGCTGGCCGACCTCGGCACCGCGCTTGATCTGGTGCTGGAGCTGGTCGTCGACGACGACGAGGTGATCCGGCGGCTGTCCGGCCGGCGTACCTGTCGGGGCTGTGGCAAGATCTGGCACGTCGAGTTCGACGCGCCGGCGACCGAGGGCCGCTGTGACCGGTGCGGTGCCGAGCTGTTCCAGCGCGACGACGACAAGCCGGAGACCATTGCCCAGCGCCTGGTGGAGTACGCCGACAAGACCGCGCCGCTGGTCGACTTCTACGGGGCCCAGGGCAAGCTGGTCGGGATCGACGCCACCGGGCCGGTCGAGGACGTCACCGTACGCGCGATCGACGCCCTGCGTTCGTACGGCGGGTAGCGCCCGATGCGCCGCCAGCAGCTGGACATCCAGCTGAAGACTCCGGAGCAGATCGACCGGATGCGGGCCGCCGGTCTGGTGGTCGCTGACGCACTGGCCCGGATGCGGGCGGCGATCGCCCCCGGCGTCTCCACCGCCGATCTGGACGCCATCGCCGCTGCGACGATCCGCGACGCCGGTGCGGTTCCGTCGTTCAAGGGCTACCACGGCTACCCGGCGACCATCTGCTCCTCGGTCAACGAGCAGGTGGTGCACGCGATCCCGGCCGCCGGGCAGGTGCTGCGCGACGGCGACGTCATCTCGGTCGACTGCGGTGCGGTGCTGGATGGCTGGCACGGCGACGCGGCCTTCACCGCGCCGGTCGGGGAGGTGCGTCCGGAACTGCTGCGGATGATCACGGTCGCCGAGGACGCGCTGTGGGCCGGAATCGCCGCTGCGGCGCGCGGTGCGGTCAGCGGCCGTGGCCGGCTCACCGACATCTCGTACGCGGTGGAGCGGGCGATCCGGGCGGGCGGCCGGTACGGCATCGTCGAGGGCTACGGCGGCCACGGGATCGGCACCGAGATGCACCAGGACCCGCACGTGCTCAACTACGGCCGGCCGGGTAAGGGCCCGCGCCTGGTCCCGGGGATGGCGCTGGCCATCGAGCCGATGATCACCGAGGGGTCGGCCCGCACCGACGAGCTGGCCGACGGCTGGACGGTGGTGACCCGGGACGGGTCGATGGCGGTGCACGTCGAGCATTCGATGGCGCTGCTGCCGGACGGCGTCTGGGTGTTGACCGAGCCGGACGGCGGGCGTTCCCGGCTCGGCGATCTGGTGACCGCCCGTCAGCCGGCCGATTCCCGACGCTGACCCGGGGCCTGCCCCGGCTCCGGCCGCCCCCTGGTCAGGTGCCGGTCTGGTCGGGCTGGCACCGGGGTGTCAAGCTGGTAGCCATGGATCGGCGGGACGGGATGCGGGCGGCCGACGCCGACCGGGAGGCAGTGGCCGAACGGTTGCGCAACGCGCTGAGCGAGGGTCGACTGGATCTTGCCGAGTTCGACGAGCGGTTGCAGCTGGCCTACGCGGCGAAGACGTACGGTGATCTGGACGGACTGCTCGACGATCTGCCACCGGTGACCGCCGCCGGACGCTCCCAGTTGGTGCCGGTCGTCGCCGACGGGTTGCCGGCCGAGTTGACTCCCGGCCCGGACGGCCGCTACCCCGGTGCGACCCGCCGGTGGCTGGTCAACGAGTGGGACGGGTACGGGACGGCGGTCGGGATCACCATCGCGATCTGGGCGGTGACCTGCGTCATGAGTCAGGACCTGCGGTACTTCTGGCCGGGCTGGGTGGCCGGCCCGTGGGGCGCGGTGCTGCTGGTGACCACCGTGCTGGGTCTGATCAAGGGCGAGCCGCAACAGTGTGCGGCCAAGCAGGCCCGGCGGCACCTGGCCAAGCAGGAGAAGGCGGAACGCAAGCGGCTTGAGCAGGAGTCCGGCGGGGCCGACGGTCCGGCCCCGGGCCAGGGGTAGCCACCCGGCCGCACACCGGAGGCCAAGCGGTCGGCCGGCGACCGAAGGCCTGACCGGCGCCCGGCGCCCGGCGGCTGAAGGCCTGACCGACGCCCGGCGGGTCGCCGGTAAACTCCCTGATCCTGCTGCTTTGTCGGGTATGCTGACCCGCAGCAGCGCGTGGTTTGCTGTCCGCGTGACAACCCGCGTACACTGATAGGTCGGCGCACAGCGTCCACTCCAGCGTGCCTGCTCTGCGCTTCGGCAGGCCGTGTCTGATCGGGTGTCGCCTGGGTTTCGGTAACCCGGGCCGAGCCCGTCGTCAGACGTCTGGAGCCGCGGCTGGCGCGGTCGAATCGGTACGGTCGGCAGGCCGGACGGGTCCGTCCGCGAATGGTGTTGTGAGCCGATCCCGAGCAACCGACGTCAGGACAGCGGAGGACATGCCGAAAAAAGACGGGGCCATCGAGATCGAAGGTCGAGTGATCGAGCCACTACCGAACGCAATGTTCCGGGTGGAGCTCGCCAACGGCCACAAGGTGCTGGCTCACATCAGCGGCAAGATGCGGCAGCACTACATCCGCATCCTGCCCGAGGACCGGGTCGTCGTCGAGCTTTCGCCGTACGACCTGACCCGCGGGCGCATCGTCTATCGCTACAAGTAACCGCCTGACGGCGGCCGGGGCGTCCCGTGTCCGTCCTCAAGCCCGCACCGTGTACGCGGCCGGGCGTCAACGGAAGTAAGGCAAACCGTGAAGGTCAAGCCGAGCGTCAAGAGGATCTGCAACAAGTGCCGGGTGATCCGCCGGCACGGCCGGGTGATGGTGATCTGCACCGACCCGCGGCACAAGCAGCGCCAGGGCTGACCCCGAGCCGACCGGCAGGAGCCGGGCCGGCGACGGGGCGGTTCAGGCGGCCGATCGCACAACAGCACATGCTCGTCCCAGCCGCGAGCACCCGGTGACCATGTCGCCGTGTCCGTGGCGCAACCCCCGGTCGGAGGCCGGGGCCCGGCATGCCGGCCCACCCAGCTGGGTGGTCGGCGAGGGCAGCCGGGGTGGGGCGGGCTCAGACCTCCGTGCACACCACTTGAGGAGTACGCCCGCACATGGCACGTCTAGTCGGCGTGGATCTGCCCCGCGAGAAGCGGATGGAGATCGCGCTCACCTACATCTTCGGGATCGGCCGGACCCGTTCGATCGCCACGCTTGCCGCGACTGGCATCGACCCGAACAAGCGGGTCCGGGACCTCACCGACGAGGAGCTGGTCCAGCTCCGGGATCACATCGAGGCCAGCTTCAAGGTCGAGGGTGATCTGCGTCGGGAGGTTGCCGCAGACATCCGCCGCAAGGTGGAGATCGGCTGCTACGAGGGCATCCGGCACCGCCGCGGGTTGCCCGTGCACGGCCAGCGCACCCGGACCAACGCCCGGACCCGCAAGGGCCCGAAGCGGACCGTCGCCGGCAAGAAGAAGCCGGGCAAGAAGTAGTCCTGGCCGCCGCCGGGCTCGCCCGGATACCTCGATCGTTCAATAGGAGCGCAGAAAACTTATGCCACCGAAGGCTCGCGCTGGAGCCGCTGTCAAGAAGGTCCGGCGCAAGGAACGCAAGAACGTCGCCCACGGGCAGGCGCACATCAAGAGCACCTTCAACAACACCATCGTCTCGATCACCGACCCGACCGGTGCGGTGATCTCCTGGGCCTCCGCCGGCCAGGTCGGTTTCAAGGGCTCCCGCAAGTCGACGCCGTTCGCCGCGCAGTTGGCCGCCGAGGCCGCCGCCCGGCGGGCGATGGAGCACGGCATGCGCAAGGTCGACGTCTTCGTCAAGGGCCCCGGCTCCGGCCGGGAGACCGCCATCCGTTCGTTGCAGGCCGTCGGCCTGGAGGTCGGGCAGATCTCCGATGTCACGCCGCAGCCGCACAACGGGTGCCGTCCGCCGAAGCGTCGCCGGGTCTGAGAGGTTAGGAAGAGATGGCTCGTTACACGGGTGCTGACTGCCGCCGTTGCCGGCGGGAGAAGATGAAGCTGTTCCTCAAGGGCAGCAAGTGCGATGGGCCGAAGTGCCCGTTCGAATCCCGGCCCTTCCCACCCGGCCAGCACGGCCGCGGCCGGACCAAGGAGACCGAGTACCTCCTCCAGCTGCGGGAGAAGCAGAAGGCCCGCCGGGTGTACGGCGTGCTGGAGAAGCAGTTCCGCGGCTACTACGAGGAAGCAGTGGCCAAGCAGGCGAAGACCGGTGAGGTGCTGCTGCAGATCCTGGAGTCCCGGCTGGACAACGTCGTGTACCGGGCTGGCTACGCCAAGTCCCGGGACATGGCGCGCCAGCTGGTCAAGCACGGGCACTTCATGGTCAACGGCAAGAAGGTCGACATCCCCTCGTTCCGCGTCAAGGAGCACGACATCGTCGAGGTGCGGACGAAGTCGAAGGAGCTGACCCCGTTCCTGGTCGCCCAGGGCGAGGCCGGTTCCAAGACCGTCCCGGCCTGGCTGGAGGCGATCCCCAGCCAGATGAAGATCCTCGTGCACTCCATGCCGGCGCGTCAGACGATCGACACGCAGGTTCAGGAGCAGCTGATCGTCGAGCTCTACTCGAAGTGAGCCACCCCCGTCGACGGGGGTCGCGGTCGACCGGCGTCACCGACGTACGGCACCGGCCCGGCCCCCGTCGACGGGCGCACGACCGACGGGCGTCATATAGCGGTCGCCCCGACCCAAGGAGAAGTACGTGCTCATCAGCCAGCGGCCGACTCTGTCCGAGGAGTCGATCAGCGACACGAGGTCCCTGTTCACCATCGAGCCGTTGGAGCCGGGTTTCGGCTACACGCTCGGCAACTCGCTGCGGCGTACGCTGCTCAGCTCCATTCCGGGCGCGGCGGTCACCAGCATCAAGATCGACGGCGTGCTGCACGAGTTCACCACGATCCCCGGCGTCAAAGAGGACGTGGTCGAGCTGGTCATGAACGTCAAGGAGCTGTGCGTCAGCTCCGAGCACGACGAGCCGGTCAGCATGTACCTGCGCAAGCAGGGCCCCGGTGACGTGACCGCCGGTGACATCCAGCCGCCGGCCGGGGTCTCGGTACACAACCCGGACCTCAAACTGGCCACCCTCAACGGCAAGGGCCGCCTCGACATGGAGCTCACCGTCGAGCGGGGCCGCGGGTACGTCACCGCCGCGCAGAACAAGCAGGCGGGCGCCGAGATCGGCCGGATCCCGGTCGACTCGATCTACTCGCCGGTGCTCAAGGTCACCTACCGGGTGGAGGCGACCCGGGTCGAGCAGCGGACCGACTTCGACCGGCTGATCATCGACGTCGAGACCAAGGCGTCGATCGGGCCGCGTACCGCGCTGGCCTCGGCCGGCTCCACCCTGGTCGAGCTGTTCGGCCTGGCCCGCGAGCTGGACGAGACCGCTGAGGGCATCGACATCGGGCCGTCGCCGCAGGACGCCCAGCTGGCCGCCGACCTGGCGCTGCCGATCGAGGAGCTGGACCTGACCGTACGGTCGTACAACTGCCTCAAGCGCGAGGGCATCAACAGCGTCGGCGAGCTGATCGGGCGGACCGAGGCGGACCTCCTCGATATAAGGAATTTCGGTCAGAAGTCGATCGACGAGGTCAAGATGAAGCTCGCCGGGATGGGGCTGGGCCTGAAGGATTCGGCGCCCAACTTCGACCCGGCACACGTCGTGGACTCCTTCAGCGAAGCCGACTACGACACCGACGACTACCGCGAGACCGAGCAGCTGTAACGCCGGCTGCCGCCACCACTGAGGAGCACCAACCATGCCCACGCCCACCAAGGGCCCCCGCCTCGGCGGCAGCCCCGCGCACGAGCGGATGATGCTGGCCAACCTGGCCACCTCGCTGTTCCGGTACGGCAAGATCAAGACCACCGAGACCAAGGCGAAGCGGCTGCGTCCCCTCGCGGAGCAGCTGATCACCAAGGCCAAGCGGGGCGACCTGCACTCGCGCCGTCGGGTGCTGACCGTCGTGCGGGACAAGGACGTGGTCTTCGAGCTGTTCGACCAGATCGCGCCCCGGTTCGCCAACCGTCCGGGTGGCTACACCCGGATCGTGAAGACCGGCCCGCGCAAGGGGGACAACGCCCCCATGGCGATCATCGAACTGGTCGAGGAGCTGGTGATGACCACCCCGGCGCCGGCCAAGGCCGACCGTCGGGCAGCCGCCCAGCAGGACAAGGTTGAGGCGCTCGCCGGTGCCGACGAGGCGCCGGCCGCGCGTACCGACGCGGACGCCGCGGCCGACCAGGACGCCGAGCCGCCGGTGTCGGCCTCCGGTGACACCGACACCGCTGCCACCCAGGCCGCCCCGGCCGGCGACGGCGAGAACAAGGCCTGAGTCGGCGACGACCACAACCGGTGGGGGAAAGGGGGGGGGGGGGAGGGGGAAGGAGGGAACCCCCCCCCCCTCCCCCCCCCCCCCCCCCCCCCCCCCCCCCCCCCGGGTCCCACCGTCTTTCCGGCAACCACGCGACCTTTCCGGCAACCACGCGACGCAGGAGGATCAGGTGCGGCAGGGGGACGTCCGGCTGCGGCTCGATGTCGCGTACGACGGCACCGACTTTTCCGGCTGGGCGGTGCAACCGCAGCGGCGGACCGTCGCCGGGGTGCTGATCGAGGCCCTGGACCGGGCGTTCGGGCCGGGCGTCGCGCTCGGGCTGACCGTGGCCGGGCGTACCGACGCGGGGGTGCACGCCACCGGCCAGGTGTGCCACCTCGACGTGCCGGCCGAGGTGTGGAGCGAACGGGCCGCGACGCTACTGCGCCGGTTCGCCGGTACGCTGCCCCGCGACGTCCGGGTGCGGGCGGTCACCGAGGTGCCGGTCGACTTCGATGCCCGGTTCGCGGCCACCTACCGGCGGTACGCGTACCGGGTCACCGACGCCCCGTACGGTGCGGAGCCGCTGCGCCGGCACGACACGCTCGCCTGGCCGCGTCCGCTCGACCTGGCCGCGCTGAACGCCGCCGCCGCCGAGCTGGTCGGCGAGCACGACTTCGCCGCGTACTGCCGGCGCAAGGAGCACGCCACCACGATCCGGCAGATCACCCGGCTGGACTGGCACCGGGACGCGGACGGGACACTCATCGGCACCGTACAGGCGGACGCGTTCTGCCAGGCGATGGTGCGTAGCCTGGTCGGGGCGATGCTGTTCGTCGGTGACGGCCGCCGGCCGGTCGACTGGCCGGGCAGCCTGCTGACCCGGCGGGAACGGTCCAGTGAGGTCACCGTCGCCCCGCCACACGGACTTACCCTGGTCGAGGTCGGCTACCCCACCGACCCGGCAGGTTACGCGGCCCGCGCCAGCGTCACCCGCCGGCTGCGGCTACCGGTCGTCGGCTGACCGTCGGTCACGGCGCAGCCGCCTCGGCCGGCGCCGCCTCGGTCGACGCCGGTTGCACTGCCCGCTTCTCCAGCACGTTCGCCTGCAGGTGTAGTTGCAGCATGTCGAAGAGGATCTGCCGGGCATACGGGTCGTCGGCGGGCACCGGTTCGCTGTCGGCGCGGGCGATCACGCAGTACATCAGGAAGTGGCCGAGCGAGTGCCAGCCGACCTGGGCGGAGGAGAGCGCGATCGCCTCGGTCCCCTCGTCGGCGATCATGCCCTGAAAGCGGCCCTTCTCCTCATCGACCATCGGCTTGATCCGGGTGTGTGCCCATTCCGCGCCGGAGGCGTCGGCCAGGTTGAACACCCCGGTGGTGATCAGGTACTCGCCGGTCGGTGACCGTAGCGTGCCGCGGACCACCTGGTTGCAGCCGAGTTCGTCGAGCAGGGTGCCGATATCGCCGGCGACCGCCGCCCGGCAGCGCTCCTCGATCTGGGTTTTCAGCAGCCGGTAGGGCGGCTCGGCCGGGTCGATCACGATGTCACCGGTCGGGAAGACCTCCTCGACGGTGAGCGGCTGCGGATCGGCCTCCCGGGAGCTGACGTCCCGGGGGACCACCGTCGGTGCCGCCACCGGGGCACCCGCCGCCGCACGTCCGTTACGTTCGTCGACGACGATGAAGTACGAGCTCAGCCCGCAGACGCCGAGCATCAGCAGGACGGCGACACCGCTGATCACGACCTGCCACAGCTTCGTCGACGACCACACTGCCGTGGCCGGCCCGGCCGGTCGCCGGCCCTGAGGGTCAGTGGGACGGTCGGTCGGGTGTCGACTCGGTCGGGGGGTCCTGCCCGGCGGCGGGGCGGTGCCCGGTCGCCGGCGTCCGGTCTGACGACGTGCCCCGGGGCTCCGGGACGATCCGACCGCAGCAGGTCCGCTGCCCGGCGGCGCGCCGCCCGCCGGTCCCGGTGGGGGCGGCGGCCGGTATGCCTGGGCCGGCGGCCGGAACGCCTGGGGCGGCGGCCGGAACGCCTGCGGCGGTGGCACAGCGTAGTGTGCCGGGCCGGCACCACGCTGCGGCGGCGCGACGCCTGGCGGCGGTACGGCGTAGTGCGCCGGCCCGGTGCCAGGCGGCATGGCGTAGTGCGCGGGCCCGGCGCCCAGCGGCGGTGCGGCAGGCGGCGGTCGACTCGCCAACCCAGGATGCGGTTGGGGCTGAGCGCGGGGACGCGGTTGGGGCTGAGCGCGGGGATGTGCTCCCGGCGGCGGCTGGGCCCCGAGACGCGGTCGCGGTGACGGCTGTCCACCCGGGTGTGCTCGGGGTGTCGGCTGGGGCCGGGGGCGCGGTGGCGTCGGCGGTACACCGGCGGACCTCGGAGGCCGAGCCGATTGATCGGGTCGAATCTGCCGGCGGTCCGCGCCGGATTCGTACCCGTACGTCATATCGCACAGAGTAACGGACGGATTGGGGGGAGAGCTGCCGGTCAAGACTTGCATCAATTGAAGATCGGGCATAAGCCCTATCGATCGTGGTGACCGCCGTCAACGCCGTACCCCGGGTTGGGCGACAATGCCCCGGTGACCGGCGACCACTACTTCAGCCCGCAGCCCGGCACCGCGGACGTACGGTCGGAGATCGACTTCGCGGTCGCCGGCCGCGACTACACCCTGACCGTCGCCGCCGGAGTGTTCTCCGCCGGCCGGCTCGACCCGGGCACCGCCGTACTGCTGCGCAAGGCCGACCTGCCCGCACCGACCGACCCCGGCCCCTTCCTCGACCTCGGCTGCGGGTACGGCCCGATCACCTGTGTGCTGGCCGACCAGGCGCCAGCCGCAACGGTCCACGCGGTGGACGTGAACGCCCGCGCCCGCGAGCTCACCCTGCTCAACGCCGACCGGCTCGGCGTCGCCGACCGGGTCCGGGTTGCCGATCCGGACCGCGTGCCGCCGGAGCTCACCTTCACCCAGCTGTGGTCCAACCCGCCGATCCGGGTCGGCAAGGCGGAACTGCACGCCCTGCTCACCCGCTGGCTGCCCCGCCTCGCCCCGGGCGGCGTCGGCTGGCTGGTCATCGCCCGCTACCTGGGCGGCGATTCGGTGCAGCAGTGGCTGCGCGACCAGGGCTGGCAGGTGGACCGGCACGCCAGCCAGAAGGGCTACCGGGTGCTGCGGGTCACTCACCACGCCGACTGACCGCCACCCCGGTTCGCCAGTGCCAGTGCCAGTCGCTCACCCGGTGGCGCGAATCTCAGCTGCCGACAGCCAGGGTGATCAGGCACCATGCCGGGGTGGGATACGTGGACGTGGCCGCGGTAGGGCACACCCTGCCGGATGGTCGGGAGCTCTTTGCCGACGTGTCGTTCCGGGTCGGCGAGGGTGCCAAAGTGGCGCTGGTCGGCCCGAACGGCGCCGGCAAGACGACGCTGCTGCGGATGGTCGCCGGTGACCTGCCGGTGGCCACCGGAGCAGTCGCCCGCGCCGGCGGGCTCGGCGTGATGCGGCAGTTCATCGGCATGATCGGCGACGACCGTACACTCGCCGACCTGGCACTGTCGCTCGCCCCGCCGCCGCTGCGGGCCGCAGGAGAACGGCTCGCCGCCGCCGAACGGGCCGTGCACGCCGCTGAGGCCGCCGGCACCACCCCGGCCGCCGCCGAAAAAACCCAGATCGGGTACGCCAACGCCCTCGCCGCCTGGGGCGAAGCCGGCGGCTACGAGGCCGAGGTCGTCTTCGACACGGTGGCCACCGCAGTGCTGGACCTGCCGTGGGACCGGGTCCGGGACCGTCCGGTCCGGACCCTCTCGGGTGGACAACAGAAACGGTTCGCGTTGGAGCTGCTGCTGCGCGGCACCGACGAGGTGCTGCTGCTCGACGAGCCGGACAACTTCCTCGACGTACCCGGGAAACGGTGGCTGGAGCAGCGGCTGCGCGAGTCGACCAAGTCGGTGCTCTACGTCTCGCACGACCGGGAGTTGCTGGCCCAGACCGCCGACCGGGTGGTCGCCGTCGAAGGCGGCTCCGCCTGGACCCATCCGGGCGGCTTCGCCAGCTGGCACTCCGCGCGGGTCGCCCGGCACGCCCGGCTGGAGGAGCAGCGCCGCCGTTGGGACGAGGAGCACGAGAAACTGCGCGAACTGATGCTGATGTACAAGCAGAAGGCGGCGTACAACGACGGGTTGGCCTCGCGGTACCAGGCCGCGCAGACCCGGCTGCGCAAGTTCGAGGAGGCCGGCCCGCCGCCGCTGCCACCGAAGGACCAGTCGCTGCGGATGCGGCTGTCCGGCGGCCGCACCGGCAAGCGGGCGGTGATCTGTGAGCAACTGGAGCTGGATGGGCTGACCTACCCGTTCGACCTGGAGATCTGGTACGGCGACCGGGTCGCGGTGCTCGGGGCCAACGGCACCGGCAAGTCGCACTTCCTGCGGCTGCTGGCCCGGGGCGGAACCGACCCGGACCCGGCGGCCGGCCCGGTCGCCGGCGCGGCGCTCACCCCGGTGGCCCACGACGGGATGGTCCGGCTCGGTGCCCGGGTGCGTCCCGGCCACTTCTCGCAGACCCACGACCGGCCGGAGCTGCTCGACC
Source organism: Micromonospora sp. ABR4_055 (assembly GCF_056160425.1). Taxonomy (NCBI): domain Bacteria; kingdom Bacillati; phylum Actinomycetota; class Actinomycetes; order Micromonosporales; family Micromonosporaceae; genus Micromonospora; species Micromonospora sp. ABR4_055. The sequence continues at coordinate 14,085 of NZ_JBSWXD010000040.1, read as the reverse complement.
AGACCCTCGCCGACGTGCTGTGGCGCGGCGACGACCACCGTGACGGGATGGACCGGCACGCGGCGATGGCCGTACTGTCCCGTTACGACCTGGCCGGCCAGGGCGACCAGCGGTTCGGCACCCTCTCCGGCGGCCAGCAGGCCCGGTTCCTGGTGCTGCTGCTGGAGCTGTCCGGTGCCACCCTGCTGCTGCTCGACGAGCCGACCGACAACCTGGACCTGGCCTCGGCCGAGGCGCTGGAGGAAGGGCTGAAGGCCTTCGAGGGTACGGTGATCGCGGTCACCCACGACCGTTGGTTCAGCCGGTCATTCGACCGGTTCGTGCTGTTCCAGGGCGACGGCGAGGTGGTCGAGGTCCCCGAGCCGGTCTGGGACGTACGCTGACCGACATGGCTGAGATGATCTACCGCCGGTTGGGCAACTCCGGGTTGATGGTGTCGGCGGTCGGGGTCGGCTGCAACAACTTCGGCCGCAAGCTGGACGCGGCCGGCACCCGGGCGGTGGTCGACGCCGCACTCGACGCCGGGATCACCCTGTTCGACACCGCCGACATCTACGGCACGCCTTCGGGTGGTTCCGAGGAACAGCTCGGGGCGGCGCTGCGCGGCCGCCGCGACGACGTGGTGCTGGCCACCAAGTTCGGCATGGACATGTCCGGCATGAACGGCGTCGACCACGGGGTACGCGGCTCCCGGCGGTACATCGTGCGGGCCGTCGAGGCGTCGCTGCGCCGACTCGGCACCGATCACATCGACCTGTATCAGTTCCACGAGCCGGACCCGGTCACCCCGGTTGAGGAGACCCTGCGGGCCCTGGACGACCTGGTACGCGCCGGCAAGGTCCGCTATGTGGGTTGCTCGAACTTCGCCGGCTGGCAGATCGCGGACGCCGCGTGGACCGCGCGTACCGCCGGGTTGTCGCCGTTCGTCAGCGCCCAGAACGAGTACAACCTGCTGGACCGGCGGGTGGAGCGGGAAGTGGTGCCGGCCTGCCAGCGCTTCGGCCTGGGGCTGCTGCCGTACTTCCCGCTCGCCGACGGGCTGCTGACCGGCAAGTACCGCCGGAGCGAGGCGCCGCCGCCGGGTAGCCGGCTGGCCGGCGAGAGCAGCCGGTACGCCGCCCGGCTCGCCGGAGCGCCGTGGGACGTCATCGAGGCCCTCGACGCGTACGCCGCGAAGCGGGACCTGCCGCTGCTCGCGGTCGCGATCGGCGGCCTGGCCGCGCAGCCGGCCGTGGCGTCGGTGATCGCCGGGGCGACCACCCCCGAGCAGGTACGGGCGAACGCCGCCGCCGGGTCGTGGCAGCCGGACGCCGCCGACCTCGCCGAACTGCGGTCGATCCTGCCGGAGCCCGCCGGCCCCGGCGGCTCGCTGAGCTGACCGGAACTGCATTTACAAGATCATGTGAGGCTCAGATACCCTACGTCGCGCCCGTAAGGTATCTGAGCCTCACATGATCTTGTCTACTCGGCTGGACTTCCGCCGATGATCAGGTAACTGCATTGCGTGGAGTGGAGACCGGCTGCGGATCGCGGTGCTTCATGCCGATTCGCAGGCCGGCCGTCAGTCGATGATCATTTGGCGGTCGACAACGCTGTCGTGGTGTCGTGGTAGAGATATGTCAACTGTCGAGTGACTGTCGCCTGTCGATCTTCGTGTCGTCGTTGAGTGGCATATCTGGAGGTGGCAACGTGCCCGCAGCATTGTTGAACTCGTCGGTGCCCCGGCGGCAGCTCGGTCGGGAGCTGCGTCGGCTGCGTGAGCGGTTGGCCGGGGTGCCGCAGACCACGGCGGCCCGGGAGTTGGAGTGGTCGGCGACCAAGCTGCTGCGGATGGAGCGGGGTGAGGTGCCGATCCGCGCCGAGGATGTGGTGCTGCTCTGCGAGCTGTACGGCGCTGACCTGAAGACCATCGAGGCGCTGGCCGCGCTGGCCCCGAAGACCAAGGAGAAGGGCTGGTGGCACGACTACGCCAGCATCCCGTCCTGGTTCGAGCTGTTCATCGGTCTGGAGGAGGCCGCCGCCCACCTCCGCGAATTCCATACGGAGCTCGTCTCCGGCGTGCTGCAGACCCGCCCGTACGCAACTGCCGTGTTCAGCGTGAACCAGTACGAAGTGCCGGCGGAGGAGATCGAGCGCAGGGTCGAGATGCGGATGCGTCGCGCGCGGTTGCTGACCCGAATGGAGCCCTACCTGCCCAGGTTCGACATCGTGCTCGACGAAGCGATCCTGCGTCGACCGATCGGCAGCGGTCAGACCATGGCCGGACAGTTGCGTCGGCTGGCTCAGGCCGGGGAGCAGCCGAATGTCTCGATCCGGGTGCTGCCCTTCAGCGCCGGGCTGCACGCCGGCCTGATGGCGCACGGTTCGTTCACTCTTCTTGATTTTCCAGAAGGGAACGAGCCGACGACTGTCTATTCTACGTGGAGGAGCTGACAGGAGCTCTGTTCCTCGATCGGCCGGATGAGGCTGAGCGGTACGCTTGGACCTTCACCGACATCGCTGGCCGGGCGCTGAGCGAGCAGGCCAGTCGTGACCTCTTCTGGCGGACCGCGAAGGAGTACGAGTCATGATCGATCTTTCCGGAGCTAGCTGGCGCAAGAGCAGCCGATCAAACAACCAGGGTCAGTGCGTCGAGGTGGCGGACGGACTGGGTGGGGTCGTCGGGGTGCGGGACTCGAAGGATCCGGCTGGTCCGGTGCTGGTGGTCGCCCCGGCAAGCTGGTCACGCTTCGTCGCCGCTACGAAGAACAGCACCCTCACGAGTTGATTGGCGGTCGGTGGAGTTCCGCCGCGACGCCGCCTCGTGACTTCGACCGCCGAGGCGTGATCCGATCCGTAAGGGAGTACGGCGATGATCGACTTTGGTTCCACCAACTGGCGGAAGAGCAGCCGGTCGAACAACCAGGGCGAGTGTGTCGAGATGGCGGACGGGCCGGGTGGCGTTGTCGGGGTGCGGGACTCGAAGGATCCGGCTGGTCCGGTGCTGGTAGTCGCCCCAGCGAGCTGGTCGAGTTTCGTCGCCGCCGCGAGGGCTGGCACCTTCACCAGCTGACGCTTCTGGGTCCGGCCGACCAGAGGGTCGCGTAGGGCGGCTGCGGGAACCCCGAAGGGCCACCTGCGCTACCGCGGACGGCATGACTACCGGCAGTCACCTGCGCCAATGTCGCATCCGGTCTGCGCGTGATCTTTGTTCGCCCAGCTGATGGTGAGCCTGGTCACGGCCGACAGCGGCGGGGTGGGCAGCGACCGAAGGTTGCCTCGGATCGGCCCTTGGCGGATCGACGAGACCGTCGTACGGTAACAGGCAAGTAACCCACGGGAGCCCGGTGCACCGGGCTGAGAGGGAGGCTGACGCGGCCTCCGACCGTCGAACCTGATCCGGGTAATGCCGGCGCAGGGAGGAGCGTTGCCGTGCCGTCCCTTGGGCGACTGCATCTGATCACCGACACCCGACCCGGGTGCGACCCGCTCGGCGTACTGCGGGCCGCGCTGGCCGCCGCCCGCGCCGCCGGCGCCGCCGCCGACCTGGTCGTGCAGGTCCGCGTCGAGGACGACATGTCCGACCGGGACGCGTACGACCTGACCGTGCGCGCGGTCGCCGAATGTGCCGCGTACCAGGTGACCTGCCTGGTCAACGACCGGTTGCACGTCGCGCTCGCGACCGGTGCGGCCGGCGCGCACGTCGGCGCGCTGGACCTCCCGGTCGACGCCGCCCGCCGGGTGCTCGGGCCGGCCGCGATCCTCGGTGCCACCGCTCGCGAGCCGGCCACCGGGCGGGCGGCGGTCGCGGCCGGGGCGACGTACCTGGGGGTCGGGCCGTGCTACGCCACCGGCACGAAGACCGGGCTGCCCGACCCGATCGGGCCGGCCGGGCTGGCCGCCGTCGCCGCTACGGTCGACGTGCCGGTGATCGCGATCGCCGGGGTCACTGTGGACCGGGTTGTGCAGCTGCTGGCCGCCGGGGCGCACGGGGTCGCGGTGGTCGGCGCGATCGCCGGAGCCGCCGATCCGGGCCGGGCCACTGCTGACCTGCTGACCGCGGTACGGCAGCGGCCCGCCGCCGGGACGGGCGCGACACGATGACCGGGCCGGCCGAGGGCGCGGATGTGGCGGTGGTCGGCGGCGGGCCGATCGGGATGAGTATCGCCTGGCGGTGCGCCCGGCGCGGGCTGCGTACCGCGCTCTACGACCCGGCACCCGGGTCCGGGGCGTCCTCGGTGGCCGCCGGGATGCTCGCCCCGGTCGCCGAGTCGCACTTCGGCGAGGCCGAGCTGACCCGGCTGCTGGTCGACTCGGCGGCCCGCTGGCCGGCGTTCGCCGCCGAGCTGACCGCCGTCACCGGCCAGGACATCGGCTACCGCACCGACGGCACGCTGGTCGTCACGCTCACCGGCGACGACCGGCGCGAGGCGGAGCGGCTCTGGGCGTACCAGCGGAGTCTGGACCTGCCGATCACGCTGCTGCGCGGCACGGCGCTGCGCGAGCGCGAACCGGCGTTGGCGCCGAGGGTGCGCGGCGGTGCGCTGATGCCCGACGACCACCAGGTCGACCCGCGTCGGCTGGTCGGGGCGTTGGACACCGCGCTGGACCGGGCCGGGGTGACCGTCGTCCCGCAGCCGGTCACCGATGTTTCCGCACTGGACGCGCGGGTCGTCGTGGTCGCCGCCGGCTGCGGATCGGCGGCGCTGACCGGGCTGCCGGTCCGCCCGGTAAAAGGCCAGATCCTGCGGCTGCGGGCCCCCGGCGGCGCCGTCGGGTTCCGGCACGTGATCCGGGGGTACGCCGACGGCCGGCACGTCTACCTGGTGCCCCGCGCCGACGGTGAGGTTGTCGTCGGCGCCACCGTCGAGGAACGGGGCGACACCATCGTCACCGCCGGAGCGGTGCTGGAACTGCTGCGCGCCGCCGCCGACCTGCTGCCGGAGATCGCCGAGCACGAGCTGGTCGAGGCGCAGGCGGCGGCCCGGCCCGGCACGCCGGACAACGCGCCGCTGCTCGGCTGGCACCAGCAGCCCGGCGTCGGCTCCGCAGGCAGAGGCGGCGGCGGCACCGCAGGCCGGGAAGTGCTGGTGGCGACCGGGCATCACCGGCACGGCATCGTGCTGACCCCGGTGACCGCCGACCTGATCGCCGACATGGCGGCCGGGGACGATCCGGATCCGGCGCTGGCACCGTTTCGGCCCGGCCGGTTCACCGCCGCGAACAGGGAACTCGCAGGGGAGGAGCAGCCGTGGAGTTGATCGTCAACGGGGCACCGATGACCGCGCCGACCGGGACCTTGCTGGTCGACGTCGTCCGGGCGGTCACCGACCGGGCACGCGGCGTCGCCGTCGCCGTCAACGGTGAAGTGGTGCCGCGCAGCGGCTGGTCGGCCGAGCAGCTGTGCGACGGTGACCGGGTCGAAGTGCTGATCGCGGCGCAGGGCGGGTGAGCCGGATGCCGTTCACCGTCGCCGGGCACAGCTTCGACTCCCGGCTGATCCTCGGCACCGGCGGCGCCGCCAACCTGCACATCCTGGAGCAGGCGATTGCGGCCAGTGGCACCGGTCTGGTCACGGTCGCGCTGCGCCGGGTGGACAGCGCCGCCACGATGCACGGCGGCCTGCTCGACCTGCTGGAGCGCTGCGGCGTACGGCTGCTGCCGAACACCGCCGGCTGCTACACCGCCACCGAGGCGGTCAAGGTGGCCCACCTGGCCCGCGAGGCGTTCGACACCGACTGGGTGAAGCTGGAGGTCGTCGGCGACGAACGGACCCTGCTGCCGGACGGTGCCGAGCTGCTGCGCGCCGCCGAGCAGCTGGTCGACGACGGTTTCACCGTGCTGCCGTACACCACCGACGATCCGGTGCTGGCCCGCCGGCTGGCCGACGCCGGCTGCGCGGCGGTGATGCCGGCCGGTGCACCGATCGGCTCCGGGCTTGGCATCCTCAACCCGCACCACATCCGACTGATCCGACAGTCGGTGGACATTCCCGTGGTGCTGGACGCGGGGGTCGGCACTGCCTCCGACGCCGCGCTCGCGATGGAACTCGGCTGCGACGCGGTGCTGCTGGCCAGCGCGGTGACCCGGGCCGCCGACCCGGTCGCGATGGCCACCGCCATGCGGCACGCCATCGAAGCGGGCCGGTTGGCCGGCCGGGCCGGGCGGATCCCCCGTCGCTACCACGCCCTGGCATCCACTCCCGACGATGGGCGGCCCGAGCTGTGAACGGGATCATCCTGCTCACCGACCGCCGGCAGACCGCCCGGCCGCTGCCGGAGGTGGTCGCGGCGGCGGTGGCCGGCGGGCTCCGGCAGGTGGTGCTGCGGGAACGGGACCTGCCCCGGGCACAACGTGCCGCGTTGGCCGACCGGTTGCGCGGCATCCTCGCCCCGGTCGGCGGGACGCTGATCGTCGCCGGGCCGGACCCGCTGGGCGGTGACGCGGTGCACCTGCGCGCCGCCGGGCCGTACCCGCCACCGGTGTTCGGACTGGTCGGCCGCTCCTGTCACGACGAGACCGAGCTCGGTCGACTGACCACGGAGGACTACGTGACGGTGTCGCCGGTCTTCGCGACCGCGTCCAAACCCGGGTACGGTCCGCCGCTGGGGCCGGCCGGGCTGGCCCGTCTGGTCCGAGTGGCCGCCGGCCGGCCGGTGGTCGCGCTCGCCGGGGTGACCACAGCGGAGCAGGTCGCCACCTGTCGGGCGGCCGGTGCCGTCGGGGCGGCGGTGATGGGCGCGGTGATGCGCGCCGCCGACCCGGCGGCGGTCGCGGCGGAGCTGGTCGCGGCTGCGTCACCGGCCGAGGTGAGCAGTTGATGGCCAGCGACCGAGGTGAGCTGCTGATGGCCGGCGACCGAACCACTCCGGTGGTGGCGATGACGATCGCCGGCTCCGATTCCGGCGGCGGGGCCGGCATCCAGGCGGACCTGAAGGTCTTCGCCGCGCTCGGCGTCTACGGCACCAGCGCGATCACTGCGGTGACCGCGCAGAACACCACCGGCGTCACCAGCGTCCATCAGCTGCCGGCCGGTCAGGTACGGGCCCAGATCGAGGCGGTCCGCGCCGACCTTCCGGTGCGCGCGGTGAAAACCGGCATGCTCGGTACGGCCCGGATCGCCGGGGCGGTCGCCGCGCTGGCCCGGGCCGGGGAGCTGCCGAACCTGGTGGTCGATCCGGTGCTGGTCTCGACCAGCGGGCACCGGCTCGGTGTGGTCGGCGCGGTCGAGCGGCTGCTGCCGTACGCGCTGGTCGCGACGCCGAATCGGGCGGAGGCCTCGGCGTTGGTCGGCTGGCCGGTGCGGACCGTCGACGAGATGGCCCGAGCCGCCGTCGAGCTGGCCGCCGGCGGACCGAGGTTCGTGGTGGTGACCGGTGGCGACCCGGACGGTACGTCGACCGACCCGGCGGCGGTCGACGTGGTCGCGACCGCGAACCCGGCGGTCGACGTCGCCGGAACCGCTGTCGCCGGCTGGCGGCTGGCCGGCGAACGGATGGACACCCGCAACACACACGGCACCGGGTGCAGCTTCGCGGCGGCGGTGGCAGCCCGGTTGGCGCTCGGCGACGACGTGCCGGCGGCGTTGGTCTTCGCCAAGGAGTACGTCGCGCGGGCGCTCGCTGGTGCCCGGCACTGGCGGTTGGGCTCCGGCCACGGCCCGATCGACCACTTTGGATGGTCGCACCAGGTGGCTCAGCACCGGTTGTTCGGCAACTACCTGAAGGAGGCCCACTGATGCAGGCTCGGCGCAAGGTGTACGTGCAAGGACCGCGACCGGACATCCAGGTGCCGTTCGCCGAGGTGACGCTGACCGGCGACAATCCGCCGGTGCGCCTCTACGACACGTCGGGTCCGGGGTCGGACCCGCAGGTCGGGCTGGCCGCGCTGCGCGGGCGGTGGATCGCCGAGCGTGGCGATGTCGCCCCGGTGCGCGGTGCGGGCACCCCGCTGGCTGGGGCCCACGGGCGTCGGCCGACCCAGTTGGCGTACGCCCGGGCCGGGACCGTCACCCCGGAGATGGAGTTCGTCGCGTTGCGGGAGAACCTGCCGGCCGAGGTGGTACGGGAGGAGATCGCCGCCGGACGTGCGGTGCTGCCGGCCAACGTCAACCACCCGGAGTCCGAGCCGATGATCATCGGTGGTCGGTTCCTGGTGAAGGTGAACGCCAACATCGGCACCTCGGCGGTCTCGTCGTCGGTGGCCGAGGAGGTGGAGAAGCTGACCTGGGCCACCCGGTGGGGTGCGGACACGGTGATGGACCTGTCCACCGGCAAGCGGATCCACGAGACCCGCGAGGCGATCGTGCGCAACTCGGCGGTGCCGATCGGTACGGTCCCGATCTACCAGGCGTTGGAGAAGGTCGGTGGGGATCCGGTCAAGCTGAGCTGGGACGTGTTCCGGGAGACCGTGATCGAGCAGGCCGAGCAGGGCGTCGACTACATGACGGTGCATGCCGGGGTGCTGCTGCCGTACGTGCCGTTGGCGGTCGACCGGGTCACCGGGATCGTCTCCCGGGGCGGGTCGATCATGGCTGCCTGGTGCCTGGCGCACCACCAGGAGAACTTCCTCTACACGAACTTCGCCGAGTTGTGCGAGATCCTGGCCCGCTACGACGTGACCTTCTCACTGGGCGACGGGCTGCGGCCGGGGTCGATCGCCGACGCCAACGACGCCGCCCAGTTCGCCGAGCTGCGGACGTTGGGCGAGTTGACCAGCATCGCGTGGGAGCACGACGTGCAGGTGATGATCGAGGGCCCCGGCCACGTGCCGATGCACAAGATCAAGGAGAACGTGGACCTGCAGCAGGAGCTGTGCCACCAGGCGCCGTTCTACACCCTCGGCCCGCTGACCACCGACATCGCCCCAGCGTACGACCACATCACCTCGGCGATCGGGGCTGCCATGATCGGCATGTTCGGCACCGCGATGCTCTGTTACGTCACCCCGAAGGAGCACCTGGGGCTGCCGGACCGCGACGACGTCAAGGCCGGGGTGATCGCGTACAAGATCGCGGCGCACGCGGCCGACCTGGCCAAGGGACATCCGGGAGCGCAGGCCTGGGACGACGCGTTGTCCAAGGCGCGGTTCGAGTTCCGCTGGGAGGACCAGTTCAACCTGTCGCTGGATCCGGAGACGGCGCGGTCCTACCACGACGCGACGCTGCCGGCCGAGCCGGCGAAGTCGGCCCACTTCTGCTCGATGTGCGGCCCGAAGTTCTGCTCGATGAAAATCACGCAGGATCTGAAGGAGTACGCCCAACAGGGTATGAAGGACAAATCAGATGAATTCGTCGCATCCGGTGGTCGGGTCTACCTGCCGTTGGCCTGATCGTCGGCGCCACTACGGCTCCGCCCGTCGGCGCGGCGGGGTTGCCGGCGCAGCTCGCTGACCCAGTCGACATGTTCGGCGTCCTCGTCGGTCAGTGTCGGGGTGGGTGCCGGCCGCCGCTGCCGCATGAACCGTGGCCGGGGGATTCGGCCGGCCGCAGGTGCGGCGGTCGGCGCGGTGGGTGGTGGGGCGACCGGTTGCGGCGCGACCGGCGGTGGGGCGACCGGTTGCGGCGTCGGCCGGTCGACGGCACCGGTCACCGGCACCGGAGCCGGAGTCGGCGGTCCCTCTGGCGAGATCGGCGTCGGGTCGACACGGGGGATGACCGCCGCGGGTGTCGGCGGCGGACGATCACCCGGGTGCGCCTGAGCGGCGATCGGCGCTGGTGATGCTGCGGTCGGGTCTGTCCCGGTCGGGTCCGGTGCGGGTCGGCCGGGCGCGGGTCGGGTGGGCATCGGCGGGCCAGGTACCGGCGGCGCTGCAGGACCGGGTGACACCCGCCCGAGGGGTGCCGGATCGGCGGAGGTCTTTTCAGATAGGGCAGTTTCCGCTACCGATTCGCGGCTCCCGGTCGAGCCGTCGGCGGGTCCGGCGGGGGTTCCGACAGCGGTTGCGGGCCTTCCGGTTGCGGTTCCGGCCGGCCGACCGGGCTGGCGCACGGCAGCCACAGTGATCGAACCGACGACTCCGGCGGCCACCGCCAGCAGCGCCGCCCGGTAGGGGTCGTCCTGGTAGGACCCAGCCCGGCCGGCCCCGGCGACCAGGTACGCGGCGTTGAGGACCGCCGGTCCGGCCATTCCGGACACCGCCGTCGCAACCGTCGGCACCGCCCGCCTCCGGGCCAGCCCGCTCACCGCCGCGCCGAGCACCAGCGCCAGCGCCGGTAGCAGCACGAACAGTTGCCAGCCGGGGTCACCCGGGTCGAGCGCGACCGGTTCGAGTACCCCGGGTCGGATCCCGCCGACGGCGTCACCCGCCCACAGGTCTGGGGCAGCGGACCCGACCGCCAGCAGCCAGAGCGCACCGCTGAACACCAGCAAGTTCCAGCGCATCGCCGGATGGGCCAGCGCGGCCAGTGCCGCAGGCAGACCTACCACCGCCCCGATCCCGCCGATCAGGGCGGCGACCGTCACCGGATCGGCGACCCCGGTCGACGCCTGCGCCGGCAGCACCGACAACCCGACCACGGCGAGCGCCGCACCGATCGTGGCGATCAGCGCCAGGACGACCCGGCGGACCGCCGTACGGACCGCCGACACGCGCAGGTGCCGGGCCCGACGCTGCTCGGCGACCCGTTGCGCCACGCACGCGCCGACGACGGCAGCGACGATCGCGAACCAGGCGAGCCAGGTCAGCTGCGTCGGCCAGAGATCAGCGGTCGGCCCGGCGAAGTCGCGGCGCAGGCGTACCAGTTGGAGACCGTAAGCGGCACCAAGCTGGACGGCACCGGCGAACGCCGCCACACCGAATGCCGTTGTGATCGCTCTGAGCCAGGTCCGCAAGGCCATGCCGGGAGGTTACGGCCGGCCGCCCGCACTGTCGACCTGGACCGGGCGACCGCCGCCGGGCCGGTGGGTCAGCCCAGCTGAGGCAGCACCTCGGCAGCGACCAGCTCCAGGTGGTCCAAATCGGCGAGGTCGATGAACCGCAGGTGTACCCGGCTGGTACCGACCGCCGAGAACTCCCCGATCCGGTCCACCAGTTGGGCCGGCGAACCGATCACCGGGTCCTCCGGCGGCAGGGCGCTCTTCTCGTGCAGCGGCGCGGCGCGGCGCTGCGCCTCGGCGTCGGTACGCCCGATCGCGATGACGATGCCGGCCGACATGGTCAGCGGCGGTCGGCCCTGCTCGGTGCGCCCGGTCCGGTGACAGGCCTCGGTCACCCGCTCGTAAGCCGCCGCGGTCTCGGCGACCGACTTGAACGGCATGTTGAACTCGTCGGCAAACTGGGCAGCGAGCTCCGGGGTCCGCTTCGGCCCTCGTCCGCCGATGATGATCGGCGGGCCGGCCGGCTGCGCCGGCTTCGGTAGCGCCGGAGCGTCGACCAGCTGGTAGTGGTCGCCGTGGAAGCTGAACCTGTCACCGACCGGAGTACGCCACAGCCCGGTGATCACCTCGAGCTGCTCGGCCAACCGGTCGAAGCGTTCCCCGACGGACGGGAACGGCAGCCCGTAGGCGGTGTGCTCCCGGGCGTACCAGCCGGCCCCGATGCCGAGGTCGACCCGGCCGCCGCTCATCTGGTCGACCTGAGCGACCATCACGGCGAGTGGCCCGGGCAGCCGGAAGGTCGCCGAGGTGACCAGCGTGCCGAGCCGGATCCGGGAGGTCTCCCGGGCCAGCGCGGCCAGGGTCAGCCAGGCGTCGGTCGGCCCCGGCAGCGCCAGTTCCTCGCCCATCGACTGGTAGTGGTCGGCCCGCAGGTAGCCCTCGAACCCGGACTCCTCGGCGAGCCGGGCCAGCCGGAGCTGGTCGTCGTAGCTGGCGCCGCGGTGCGGCTCGGTGAACACGCTGACCCGCATGGTCAGTACCCTCCGATCCCGGCCGTCGCCGGTGCGTCGCGTTCCATCAGCACCTCGTGCAGCTCCGCACTGCACCGGGCTACGTCCTCGGTGTGCGCGTTGCGCCCCAGGCTGCGGGGGCGGGGAATGTCGATCGGTACGATCTTGCGGATTCGCCCTGGTCGAGGGCTCAGCACCACGACCCGGTCGGCGAGCAGGACGGCTTCGTCGATCGAGTGGGTGACGAAGACGATGGTCGCCGCGCGCTCCATGTGGATCCGTTGCAGCTCGACGGAGAGCTCCTCCCGGGTCAGCGCGTCCAGCGCCGAGAACGGCTCGTCCATCAGCAGCACCTGTGGTTCGGCGAGCAACGAGCGGCACAGCGACACCCGCTGCTGCATGCCGCCGGACAGCTCGTGCGGCAGCCGCTTGTCGAAGCCGGCCAGCCCGACCATCTCCAGCAGTTCCAAGGCCTTTGCCCGGTGCTGCCTGCGGCGCAACCCGAAGATCTCCGCCGGCAGCAGAACATTGTCCAGCACTGATCGCCAGGGCAGCAGGGCCGGGCGTTGGAAGAGCATCGCAATGTCCCGACGTGGTTTGACCACCTGCTGACCACCGACAGTGATCTCGCCGGCCGTCGTCGGAAGCAGTCCGGCGATGAGCCTGAGCAGGGTGGACTTGCCACAGCCGGAACGACCGACGACCGCGACGAACTCACCGGCGGTCACCGAGAGGTCGATGCCGCGCAGTGCCTCTACTGTGCCGGAGCGACCGGCGAACGTCCGTCCGACTCCGCTGAGCTGGATCATGGGGCCGACAGTTCCCTCGTCCTGAGTCGATCAACAAGCGGGGGACAGAGTATCCGGATCGTGCCGGCCACGCACCACCCGCGCGGTAAACACTTTTGATTGCGATGCAGGGTCCACGATGCCCGGCTGTCGCATTGGTCAGGTTTCCCTCGTACTCTGTTGCCCGCGAAGTTTCCCAACGCGACCGCGGCACCGGTCCGGCCCCCACCGAGCGGCTGCCGCGCCGGACCAACTACCCCCTCCGGTCGCCTCGACGACCTGCGGGTTCGTCGAGGGGCCGTCGGGTTGGAAAGGACACACGTTCATGACAAGGCTCACCCGTACGATCGCCGCCACGGCCCTCGCGGCGGCGCTCGCGGTCACTGCCGGCTGCAGCGCGGACGACGGTGGCGAGGCGAATGCCGGTGGCACCGAGGAATTGAAGAAAGTGACGTATCTCACTTCCTTCGGCAACTTCGGCCGGGACTCCTACGCCTGGGTCGCCAAGGACAAGGGCTTCTTCGAGGAGGCCGGGTTCGACGTAGAGGTCAAAGCAGGTGCCGGCACCGGCGACAACATCAAGACCGTCGTCGCTGGACAGGCGCACTTCACCCCGATCGACATGACCGGCGGGCTGCTGCAGTACGGCAACGGCGAGGCGAAGGACTTCGTCGTGGTCGCCGGCATCCAGCAGCGCACCATGGCGGCGATCATCGCGCTCGACGGCAGCGGCATCACCACCCCCAAGGACCTGGAGGGCAAGACGCTCGCCGACGCCCCCGGCTCGGTGGTGCGCAACCTGTTCCCGACGTACGCCTCGCTGGCCGGCATCGACGAGACCAAGGTCGAGTGGGTCAACGGCGCTCCGCAGACCCTGATGGGCACCCTGGCCTCCGGGTCGGTGGACGGCATCGGCCAGTTCGTGGTCGGTAAGCCCACTGTGGAGACCGTCGCGCAGGGCAAGACCGCCGTGGTGCTGCCGTACAGCGACATCATGACCGACCTGTACGGCAACGTGCTGATCACCTCGACGGCGATCGCCGAGGAGGACCCGGAGATGGTGAAGCGCTTCAGCGCGGCACTGCTCAAGGGCCTGGAGTACAGCATCACCAACCCGGAGGAGGCCGGCGAGATCCTGGCCGAGAACGTGGAGGAGGCCAACCCGGCCGCCGCCGCCGCCGAACTGGAACTGATGGCCGCCTTCGTGAAGTCGACCAGCTCCGGTGTGCCGGTCGGTGCGCTGGACAGCCAGCGGATCGCCCGCAGCATCGCGATCCTGCAGGGCGCCGGAGCGATCCCGCCGGGCCTGGAGCCGGAGCAGGTCGTCAACTTCGACCTGGCCCCGAACGCCGAGTCCTGACCGACCCGGGTGGGGGGGGGGGGGGGGGAGGGGGGGGGGAGAACCACCCACACCCCAAAGATCCGGGGGAACGGGGAGGGGGGGTGGCAGCTTCCCCCCCTCAAGACGTCTCTTCTCCCCATCTCCCCACC
>NZ_JBSWXD010000039.1:0-43951 GCF_056160425.1 Micromonospora sp. ABR4_055 | reverse complement strand
CTCGCCCCCAATCGCCTTGTTTCTGTTCTGCTACAGGGGAGAGGGGGGAAGGACTACCTTCGCCGAGAACGACGAGGTGGGTCGCCCTGTACAGACAAAACCCACACCGTCACCGGCGGCCGGCCCGCTGCGGTGCGGCGAGTTCCAAGGCCGACCGGCTGGACCGGATCTGGTCCAACCAGCGCGCGGCCTGTTTGGAGTCCAGCTCGGCCAGCAGTCGCGCGGCCCGTTCCAGACTGTCCGCCGCCTCGGAGAGGTTGTCGTTCATCGCGTGCAGGTCACTGAGCACGCTCAATGTCCGCGCCTGCCAGAGCACCGAGCCGAGGTCCTCGAACAGCCGGCTCGCGCCGGCCAGGTACTTCGCCGCGGCGACGGTCCTCCCGGCGGCCAGGCACAGCTCGCCCAACGCGTACAGCGCCTCCCCTTCGACGAGCCGTTCCCCGACCCGCCGGGCCAGGTCCAGAGCGTGCAGCAGGGTCTGCTCGGCCCGCTCCGGCCGTCCGTCGCGGGTGTCGACGATACCGAGGCCGTAGAGCGCGTACACCTCGCCGATCCGGTCACCGATGTTGCGTACGATCAGCAGGACCCGGTGCAGCGCCTGCCGGCTCAGCTTGATCTGCCCGGTGCTCAGATGAAGATGGGCGAACTGGTGCACCACCTGGGCCTCGCCGCGCAGACACCGCACCTTGAGGCAGATGGTCAGCGCCTCCTCCAGCAGTGACCGGCCACGCTCGGTCTCCCCCTCGTCGATCCAGAACTTGGCGACGCTGCGCAGGATCTGCGCCTCGCCCATCTCGTCACCGACGGCGCGCAGCGCGGTGAGAGATCGCTCGTAGTTGCTCAGCATCGCCGAGGTGTCCCCGCGCAGCCCTTCGATCAACGCCACGTTGCGCAGCACCAGCCCGCAGCCGTGGGTGTTCTGCTCACTTCGGAAGATCGACAGCGCCGCGGCGAAGTACTCCCCGGCGGTGGCGAGCCGCTTCTGGAACATGTGCAGCGTGCCCAACGAGTAGAGCATGGCTGCCTGCCCGTTGCGGTTGCCGGCCTGGGTGGTCGCCGCCAGCCCGATTTCCGCGCTCTCCCGCCACAACTCGTAGTAGCCCTTGCTCTCGAACAGGGTCACCGAGGTGAGGGCCAGATCCCAGCAGTGGTCGTGCATCCCGTACGCGGCGGCCTGTCGGATGGCCGCGACGATCGCGAACCGCTCGTTGTCCCACCAGTCCCGCTCGGCGCCCCACCAGTCCAGTGCGGACCTGGACGACGGACCCTGGCACGACGGACGCCACCGAGGGGCGCCTCCGTGCAGCAGGGTGAAGTCGCCGCCGTACTCCTTGCGGTGCGCCTCGTCGGAGAGGGTGAGCCAGGCACCGAGAACGCGGGCGACGGCGGCGTCCCGCTGCGCCGGACTATCGGTGGCGCTGAGCATCTCCTGGGCGTAGACCCGGATCAGGTCGTGGCAGCTGTAGCGGACCCGGTTGCCGGCGTACTCGACGGTGTCGAGCATGCGGGCGTCGACCAGGCTCTCCAGCAGGTCGACCGCGTCCAGCAGGTCGGTGTCCAGCAACGCCGCCGCCATCCAGGCCGGAAAGTCGCGTACCTGGACCAGGGCGACGAGGCGGAACAGCCGCTGCGCCCGCGCCGCCAGGCTCCGGTAGGTGAGGGCGATGCTGGCCCGCAGCTCCAGTCCTCCGTGCGAGAACTCGTCCAGCCGGCGCGCCTCGTTGCCCAGCCGGCGGACCAGATCGGCGATCCGCCAGTGCGGGCGTGACGCCAGCCGTGCGCCGGCGATCCGCAGCGCCAGGGGCAGGCCGTTGCAGAAGCGGATCAGCTCCAGCGCCGCCGGCTCCTCGGCGCGGGCCCGGTCATCACCGACGATCTTGTGTAACAGTTCCATCGACCGGGCGGCGTCGAAGGGTGCGACATCGACGCGCAGCGCCCCGGGAAGCCAGGCCAGCCGTCGGCGGCTGGTCACGATGACCGCGCAGGTGGGGCTGCCGGGGAGCAGCGGAAGGATCTGCTCTTCGCAGGTGACGTCGTCGAGCACGACCAGCACCCGGCTGCCCGCCAGCGTGCTGCGGTACAGCGTCGCGCGTTCCTGGAGATCGTCGGGGATCGTGGAACCACTCACCCCCATCGCCCGGAGGAATCTGGCCAGCACCGCACCCGCGTCGCTGCCCTGCGGGTTCTGGAACTCGCCGTACAGATGGCCGTCGGGAAACTGATCGGCAATCTCGTGTGCCACCCGGAAAGCGAGACTCGACTTTCCCACACCGCCCACACCGGAGATAGCGACGATCCGCATCGAGTACGGCGCCAACTCATTCGACGACTCGCCGGTCAGCGCCTCCTTTATCCGTCCTATCAGCGAATCACGCCCAGTGAAGTCGGCGATGCTGAATGGCACCTCGTGCGGCACGATCGGCTGAATCGACGACGATTTCCCGTCGACTCCGGCATCTATCACCGGCCGGGGCACGATGGGCTGTTGATCCAGCGCCGGGTCACGATTCAGAATCGCCCGTTCCAGGTCCTGCAGTTCCTGCCCCGGCTCGATGCCGAGTTCCTTCACAAGCACGGCGCGCGCGTGCCGGCGGACCTCCAGCGCCTCAGCGGGGCGCCCCGAGCGGTACTTGGCGAGCATCAGGTAGCCGTACAGCCGTTCCCGGAGCGGATACTCGTGCACCAGCGCGGTCAACTCGTTGACGACCTCCCCGTGGCGGCCAAGGGCGAGGTCGAGCCGGACCCGCTCCTCAAGGGTTGACAGCCGCTGGTCGTCCAGCAGCACGGCCCCCCGGCGAACCAGCCCGCTGTGGATGTCGGCGAGCGCCGGCCCCCGCCACAGGTCGAGTGCCTTACGCAACGTCGTGGCCGCGGCGGCGATCCGTCCGTGTTCGGTCTGCTGGCGCGCCTGCGCGACGAGGTCGGCGAACAGCTCGCTGTCCAGTTCGTCCCCGGACAGGGTGAGCAGGTAGCCGTGCGGATGGGTCCGGATGACGTCCGGCCGCCCGGCGGTACCGAACAACTTCCGCAACAAGGAAATGCAGGTCTGCACCTGGCCGCGGGCGGTCGACGGCGGGTCGGTATCCCACACTGCCTCGACAAGTTGCTCGACGGTGGTCACACGGTTCACGCTGAGCGCCAGCATTGCCAGAATGGCACGCTGCCGCGGCCCACCAATATCCAGTGATCGACGGCCGCCTATCAACTCCAGTGTGCCGAGAAGTTTGACATGCATATCGCGACGAACCCCCGCAGTCGAGCACCCTTCGCACATCACACCATACACGCGCTACCTTTCAGGCACCAGCACCCTATTACGGCCGCATATCCGCATATGTCCCAGATCGAATACCCCACCCACGACGCCGCCGACCGAGGGGTTTGCCACCGGTCAGATTCGACAAATGCCGCCGCAACCCCACACAGGGAATAGCCTGAGTCACCGACAAGCCGCGTCACAACTCCGATCAGCACAAGAATCGTCACCCACAGTAAGTGGACAACGGCAGGGTCGGCGCATCTGACAAATCACCGACCGTACTGCGAAAGTTGATGCCTGGTTTATCCGCTAGGTGCAGCTAAACTGTATATGTCGACGTCCGGCGCCGGCCCGGGCCACGGCCGGGCCACGGCCGGGCCACGGTCCGCCGCCCAGCCGGCGAACAGCGCGAACCAGTCCCCGGTCCCCGTCGACCCCTGCAGGAGGGACCGTGCCGCGCCGTGGGCGAGGCCTGCCGACTCAGCCCGCCACCCGCAAACCTGGGCACCGACGGGGAGAATTCAGACGGACATGTCACACCCGCCTGACCGGCGGCGTCGCGAACACCTGAATGACATCGATATCATCAGCGCCGATCGACACCAGCCTCGGGAATCGACCAGTAACTGAATGTCAGCCGGCGGATCGCAGACGTGACCGGCTTGCCCATCGATGGATGTTCCGGCTGACGTCGAGCAGACGCCTGGCCTGCGGCGTCGCGCGTACCTGAATCGCCTTCATCGCCCGACGAGGCGAACAGACGCGACAAGCAGGCGGCCCCGGATCCGGCCACAACTGTCGTCGAAGGCCGAAACCGGGGACACGATGGACTGACCCGATCAGTACGCGGTGCAGGTCACCGCCGACGAAGTGCTCGTGCCGTTCCAGGTGGCGATGAAGCCGAAACTGGTGCTGGCACCGGCAGCGAGCCGACCGTTGTAGTCGACGTTGCGCGCCGTGACGGTCGGGCGAAGTACATCGCGGTACCGGGCGCCCCGGCCGCCGTCCCGCCGACAAACGCCCGGGCCCGCAGCTGGGTGGAGCGGGTGAAGCGCAGCGCAGGCCCCGGAGTAGAGCGTGGCCTGTGCTGTCGGCAGCTGACCGTTGGTGGTGTAGCGGATCTGTGCGCCGCTGACCGTGGTACTCAGCGACACCGCGACCTCACCCTGGAAGGTGCCACTGTGCACCGAGAACTGGATGTCGCCGACCAGGTCCTCGGCCGCGTCAGCGGCCGCGATCTGGTCGGCCGCAGCGAGCGGACCGCTGCCAGACTGGCCGCTACCGGTCTTGTCAACGCCGGTTTGGTCGACGCCGGTACCCCGGTCGCTGCCGGCGACGGGTTCGGCGCCGGCCGGCGGTGAGTGGGAGACGAGCAGCCCGGCGACCAGAGTGGCCGCGAACGCGACTCCCACGGCGCGGACGGCCGCCGGCGCGGCCCCGGTACTAGGGACGGTTAGACGCACGATGCCTCCTGTTCGATGTGGCGTACGACGGTCGGCGTCAGGTGCGTCGCCGGGCCCGACGGCCGATTCGACGGCACAGGGATGCCGCAGAAGTGCCGACGCAGGGCGCGTCGCCACGGGCCGTCCGGCAGGTCCGGCCGCAGCGCGGCCAGGCCGGTCGCGTACTTGGAGATGCGCATCGGTCGGATGCAGCCGCGCCACAGCAACCGGTCGGCGGCAGCGTCAGGCTCGCCGACCCGCACTGCCAGCGCAGCTCGGTGTCGATGGAGCCATTCCACTGGAACGAGGACCGACGTGCACGGATTCGTGCCGAGCTAGACGCCTTCTTCTTTCACCTTTACGGGATCGCTCGCGACGACGTCGACTACATACTCGAGACCTTCCAGTCTGAGACCGGCGGCCTCAAGAACAACGAGATCGCCAAGTACGGCACCTACCGCACCAAGGACCTAGTGCTTGCCGAGTACGACCGCATGTCACCCGCCGGACCGAGCCTGGAACATCCGCTCGTCGACGGCGAGAACTACACCTCGACCTTGACCCCTCCACCCGGCTACGGCCCCCGTCACACCGCTGCGCCGCATACTTCCGAAGTCGGCAAGTGACTGCGTAGAACCGACACAGGCCCCCTAAAGGGCATTAGTGGCTTTCGGCGCGTGCCGGTCTACTTTCTACCGGATGTCGGTCACCACGCAAGCCGATCTGATGTGCGAAGCTAGGCGCATGCGCACGGAGCTGGACGTGACGCTGAGCGGCCCCGTGGGGGGGATGGACGCTCGGCAAGCTCTGGTACGCCTGGAAGAGGTACTTGACCTGCTCGCAGACCTGGAAGACGCCGACCGGAGACGTCCCGTCGGTCAGCGGCGGGTGCCGAGAAGCACCTGGACCTTTGCCCGGCTGGGGCTGGGAAGCGTACGAGCAGCACTGGCTCCCCTGGAGCCAGGACCGGGCGCAACCTTCGACGAACTGGACGCGCTGAACGTTCGCGCTGTCGATGGCTTCGAGCAGGTCGAAGGTGCGGAGCTGCTGCCCGATGGTTGGGGCGTCAACGCTGCACGCACCGCGCGTCGGCTTGCCGGCCGCCTTGGAGCGACACCCGACACGGGGATGAAACTCTCCCTCATCGTCGACGGCCAGGTCCGCAAGTCGGTGGCGGTGACCAAGCGCGCTTCGGTCAACCTCGACCGAGCGCTGAAAGTACGCCGAGAGTCGATCGGCTCGGTATCTGGCTCGATCGACTCGATGAGCGTGCGCACAAAGCCATTCCTTGGTCTCTGGTCGCCCCGTGGAGAAGGCCGGATCAAAGTTGACCTGCCACCGCAGCTCGTCGAAGCCGCGAAGCAGGCACTCGGGCACAACGCTGCGGTCCGTGGCCGGATCAAGCGCAACGCGGCAGGCCAGATCCTGGGGATGAGGGCCACCAGCATCGAAATCCTGCCGGCGGTGGCCGATGCTCCCCCCCTACTAGGACTCGTCGGCGCAGACCCAGACCTGACCGGTGGGCTCAGTCCTCTCGCCTACCTGGAGGAAGTGCGTGAGCAGGCCCGATAAGCCAGATAGCGTCTACCTTGATTCCTGCGGCTTGATTTACGTCCTCACTCGGTATCCGGGATACGAGCCGATCGAACGCCTCCTGGCGTTGTCCGACGCTGGCCAGCTGACAATCATGATCTCGCCGCTGAGCCTGGTGGAAGTGCGCGGCCAAGGCAGGGCGTCGTTCGACGCGGCCAAGGACAAGCAGGCACGCTCCCTCGTCGACAACCCCCGCTTCCTCATGATCGAGTTCGATCGCGAGGTCGCTGTGAAGGCGAGAGATATGGTACGGCGCTTCAAGCTGAAGAACTTCGATGCGATCCACTTGGCCTCGGCCGTTGTTGGACAGGCAGACACGTTGATGACCTACGACAAAGGGTTTCCTCAGGGCCAGAGCGTTGACGGGGTCTGGGTCGACGAGCCGTACACCTACGGCGGACCGGATCTCTTCACAGATCGATGACGCACCGGGCAGCCGGCGCATCAGACGCCGGAACCAGTGGCTGTCGCGATGACCTACCGCCTGACACAGGTCTCCGTAGCTCGATCGTTGACTACGAGTCCTGTTCGGGCGGCTCAGCCACAAAGACGCCGATACCGGTGCGACCGATCAGCTCGTCCAACTCGATCATGGAGTCGACGGCACGGCGTACGGTCATGTGACTGGTGTCGTACTCGTCGGCCAGCAGCCGGACCGACGGAAGCTTGCTGCCCGGCGGGTAGATTCCGGCCCTGATCTTCGCCCGCAGATCATCCCTGATCTGGCGCCAAAGCGGCTGGGCGTACGGCATAGGTACAGCCAAGCAACCATCCTGTCCTCCGTCCCCAGCATCCCCTTGCTGTCTTTACAGGCTTTATAGGTCTGGTAGGCTCGCCGTCGTTGTCATCGACGTTCGGGGAGGAAGTCGTGGAGCAGCGGAGCAGGCGGGGGCGGGTAGTGCCTCGGCAGGGCGTACTCGTGGAGCCGTGGCAGGTCAGGGCGATGCAGTTCGACACCCGGTGGCGTGGGCTGGACCCGGCGGCGGTGTACGCGTACCTGCGGCAGCTCGCCGACGAGCTGGACCGACTCACCCGGCAGGCCGCCGTCGACCGGGCCGAAGCCGACCGGCTGCGCGAAGGGCTGCGGCAGTGGCGGCAACGCCACGTCGGCTGCCGGTTCAACGACCCGCCCGCCGGCGTCTACCGCTCGGAGCACCAGCGCCAGACTGGCGGCAACGAAGGCCACTGGTGAGCGACGAACCGCGCTGGACCATCCACCTGCCGACCCGGCTCACCGACATCGAGGCCGCCGCCCGGTTCGCCGCCGCGCTGCGCGACTCGCTGGCCCACCTCGACGTCGTCGACTTCGCCGAAACCACGCTGTCGGCCACCGACCGCCCGTCGCTGCGTACCCGGGTATGGGGTGACCTCGACCCCGACCCAGCCGGCGGCGACCCGGTCAGCGACCGCACCGCGCCGGCCGATGACTGACCCCATCCCCCGCCAGGTCGAGATCGACCACCTGACGGAGCTGGTCGACCGGCACGCACCGCGCGTCGGCGGCTGCGCCTGCGGCGACCCGCTCACCCCCACCGGGCGGTGCTGGCGCACCGAGGTCGCGCTCAGCCGGCTCCGTGACCTCGGCGTCCAGGTCGTCGCCGCCGACCAACCGGAGGATGCCCGATGAGCATGCACGTCCCCGTCCGCCCAGCTGGGCCTGCGCCGGCTGCGGCCACGCCTGGCCGTGCCTGGACAGCCGACAACAACTCACAATCGAGTACGCCGACGCCCGCGTCTCCCTGTCGGTCTACCTCGCCACCAACATGGTCGAAGCGATGACCGACCTGCCCGCCGGGTCGCGCGGCGACCTCTACTGGCGGTTCCTCGGCTGGCTGTAATGTCGATTCTGCTTCCCGGCGACGAGCCGATGCACTACGAGGACGGCTCACACCGCTGGATCCCGCCCGATCCGGACTATGACCAGGCGACCTGGGACGACCAGGTACGCGAACACCAACGCGAGCACCGCAGCCGCCCGGACCCGCCGCCGCCCCGCTACCGTCCAATCCGGAGAACCGCCGCCGGGTGAGCCTGCCCGGCCGGACACCAGCAGGAGGAAGGTGGTCGACATGCGCCAGGCTGCGATCCTGCGACGGGTGGCCGCCGCAGCCCGTCCCACGACCGTTGCCGGAGCATGGCCGGCGGCGGCATCCGCTGTCGGCACCCTGGTCGCGGTGCTGGTGCTGGCCCGCCAGGCGCGCCCCGTCGTCGAAGCCGCCGCCTGGTCGTGGCGCTTCGCCGAGCAGGCCCCGACCACCATCGTCGGCCCGATCGGCGTGGCCCGGCTGGCCGGCTGGGCGCTGCTGGTCGCGGCACTGGTCGCCGGCTGGCGTACGGCCGCCGCGCTCGGCGCGTGCGCCGCCGTACTGGCCGAGCTGGCGGTGCTGGCCACCGGGGTACGCGACCATGCAGCACCCGGTTGGCACCTCCTGCTCGCCGTGGTCGTCGCCGTCCCGCTGTGCGGGTCACTGCTGCTTGCCGCCCGTGATGGCTGCGATCAGCGACCGCTTCCGGGACGGTTCTGGGCCGCAGCGGCCGCGATGGGGCTGTGTGCATCGCTCAGCGCCGCTGGCGCGCCGCTGGTGGCGGATCGTTTCGGCAACACCGTGGCGATCAGCACCATTCCAGTGGCGCGCATCGGGTTTGGCGCTCTGGCCGTGGTGGCGCTGTTCAGTCTCGTCGCGGTACTGGCGCTGCCGGTTGCCGTACGCCGCCGGGCGGTGGTGCTGCTGGCAGCCGTGGCTGCGTTGCTGGCGACGACGCAGCTCGGCTATGACGAGGCGTTCATGTCAATGCTCGACTACCCGGTCCTGCGCGACCAGCCAGCCATGGCGTTGGCGCTGGCCGCCGTGGCAGCGACCGTGGTGCTGACGCTCGGCACACTCGCGGTGCGTTCAAGGGAAGGAGCGAGCAGGTGACACCGACACCCCTTGGCGATGCTCGGCGAGACCTCGCGGAGATGCTGCCCTGGACGAAGTACCTGCCGGACTCCGATGTCGAGCAACTACTTGGGGAGTTGAGCGCCCTGACGCGGGACGTAGGGTCGCTGTCGGCGCTGGATTCGACGACCACTCTGCTCGCGCAGTGGCGGCACACGGCGGAGGTCTACCGCGAACCGGCGCTGCTGGAAATCATCAGCCGGGAGCCGGAGGGCGACTTCGGAGCGGTCGAGCCACCGGGAGGTGACCTCAGATCACCCTGACCTTGTCGAGGAAGAACCTGTCAACCCGAATACACCGGTGAACCACAGCTCGCCGAGCCCGACCTCGCCATGCAGTTCCCGTTCCATGGCCCGCACCGTGTCCGGGTCGATCGCGGGGATACGCGACGCGGCGGCGCCGGGTCGTAGAGCAGAGCGAGCAGCGCAAGAGCCCGGATCGAGCCGTACGACGCCTCCTGCAAGGTCGTCGCACCCGGCAGCCCGCGCTCCACCAGGGTGAGTACGGTCCCCTCACCGGCACCACCGATCGGCCGGAACTGCAGTGCCTCCAGACCCGGGATGAAGGCTCGCGCATCGCGCTGCAGCGCGGCGAACTGGTCGCTGTGCTCATCGGCCAGGTAGGCGAGGAACGACGCCAGGTTGCTGGCGTCGTTGGCCAACTGCCGACTGCGCTGCTCCGTCGACGGCAGGCGGGCCGCAGCCACGTCGATGTCGAACACCCGGAAACTGGCGAACATGTCAGCGAGCGCTTCGACCTGCTCGCCGCCCTCCTCGGCACTGAGTTTGGGCAACGTCGACAAACCCAGCGAACCCTCGCGCAGACTGGCTCTCCGCTCCCCACCCTCGGGGCCGTGGAAGGTGACCTGGTTGCCGGAGACCGCGATACGCCGGCCCGGTCCGGCGGTCCGTTTGAAGGCGAATGTCTCGGACCGCAGCAGGTAGTAGCGGTCGGTCTGGCCGCGTAGCTTCCCCCGGGACACACCGAGCTGGTAGTTGTCGGTGGCTCTTAGATTGCTGTTCTTGGTGACAGCGGCTTCCACCTCGATGGTGATGCTGGGCCGCTGGTCGCCACCGCCCCGGAACAGTACCCGGTCGAAACCACCGCGTCGCTCCAGCGCGGGCCCGAGGTCCTCCCGGGTGGCGTCGCCGAGGAAGGCGATCACGTCGAGGAGGTTGGACTTACCGGCGCCGTTGGGTCCGACGAGTACGTTGAGTGCGGCGAGCCGCACCTCCACCGCCCGGAGGCTGCGAAAGTTGCTCACCTTGAGCCTGAGCAGGTACGGGGGATGTCGGACGGCCGCGGCAGCAGGCTACCCGCTTGGCGCAGCGCCGCCAGCCAGGCGCAGCAAGTTGCCCGCTTCGAATTCCCGAGGACACAGCCAGTCGCCCTCCGAGGTGTCCGATAACCGCATTCGGCGGGCCGAACGAACACCCGACAACTCGTACGGCTGGCCGTTGTCCATTGACGCGCACTCTGGTTGCATTGCCCGGGTTCGAGGGGTGTGCACACTAGACGGGAGTCGCCGATGGTCGCGGCGCAGGAGACGACGCTGCAGAAGTTGCTCGAAGGCACCAAGCAGTACCGGGTGCCGTTGTACCAGCGGACGTACTCGTGGTCCGAGCATCAGTGCAAGCGGCTCTGGGAGGACATCAAGAAGCTCGCCGAGGACCGCCGCGCGGACCCGGCCGCCAGCCACTTCATCGGCTCGGTGGTGCTGGCACCCAGCCCGGAGATCGGCCCGGTCGGGGTGCAGGAGTTCCTGGTCGTCGACGGGCAGCAGCGCCTCACCACGCTGTCGATCCTGCTCTGCGCCATCCGGGACCACCGGGCCGAGACCGAGGATCCGATGCACCGGGGGCGGATCGAGCAGCTGTACCTGGTCAACCAGTTCGAGTCCGATCCGCACCGGCTCAAACTCGTACCCACCCAGGCCGACCGGGACGCTTACCTCGCCTGTGTGGAGTCGACTCCGCAGGTCGGCGGCAGCGACCACGTCGGTTCGGCGTACCGCTTCTTCGCCAGCCGGCTGAGGGAGTACGACGACGTCGAGGACCCGTTCGACATCGCGCGGATCGAGAACGCCGTCATCACCGGGTTGGCGCTGGTGGCGGTCACCGCGCAGGCCGGCGACAACGTCTACCGGATCTTCGAGTCGCTGAACAATACCGGCCTGCAGTTGACCCAGGCCGACCTGCTGCGCAACTACCTTTTCATGCGGCTGCCGACCCGGGGCGAGACCGTCTACAAGTCGCTGTGGTTCCCGCTGCAGGATACCCTCAACCGGGAGGACCTCGAGCTGCTCTTCTGGCTCGACCTGGTGCAGCGCAACGGCCGTGCCAAGCAGACCGACATCTACGCCGCGCACCAGCTGCGGCTCAACGCGATGCGCGGCGAAGCGGAGATCGAAGCGGAGGTACGCCGGTTCAGCCACCTCGGCGCGCTGCTGAAGATCATCCTGCACCCGGAGAGCGAGCCAGACCCCGAGGTCCGGCGGCGGCTGACCCGGCTGCATGCCTGGGGCGCCACCACCGTCTACCCGCTGCTGCTGCACCTGCTGGACCGCCGTGCGCAGGGCACCGCCACCGCCGGGCAGGTCATCGCGGCCATGCGGTACGTGGAGAGCTTCTTCGTCCGCCGCCTGGTGATCGGTCGGGCGACCGCCAACGTCAACCGGATCCTGATGTCGATCGTCACCGAGATGGACGCGAAGCTCCCGGTCGACGAAGCGGTCCGGGCGTACTTGTCGACTGGCCGTAAGCACTACGCAACCGACGCGCAGATCCGCTCGTCGACCAGGACCATCCCCTTCTATCTCAACGGACGCGCGCATCAGCGCAACCTCGTACTTCAGTGGTTGGAGGAGGCGCACCGCAGCAAGGAGCCGGTGGCAGCCGACACGCTCACCATCGAGCATGTGCTGCCGCAGACGCCGACCGCGCAGTGGCGGCAGATGCTCAACGACGACCTCGGGCCCGACGAGAACTTCACCGACGTGCACGAGTCGCTGGTGCACACGATCGGCAACCTGACCCTCACCGGATACAACTCCGAGCTGGGCAACAAACCGTTCGACGCCAAGAAGGCCGCGTTGGCGAAGAGCCCGATCGTGCTCAACCGGGACATCGCCCAGCAGGAGCGGTGGGGGCGGCCGGAAATCCAGGCCCGCAGCGAGGCGCTCGCCGAGCAGATCATCTCGCTCTGGCCGGGTCCGGTCGAGGCCTCCCGCGACAACGACTCCGACGTGCCGTGGGACGTGATGAACCGGGCCCTGGCCGAGCTGCCCGCCGGTTCGTGGACCACGTACGGCGACGTGGCCGCGCTGATCGGCAGCCACCCGGTGCCGGTCGGGACGCGGCTGGCGAACCATCCGGTGCCGAACGCACACCGGGTGCTGCAGACCGGCGGCACCGTCTCACCGGGCTTCCGCTGGCCCGATCCGGCCCGTACCGACGACCCGCTCGACCTGTTGCGGGCCGAAGGGGTCGAGTTCGATGGCAGTGGGCGCGCCGCCCCGGAGCAGCGGATCCCGCTGGACGAGCTGGCCCAGCTCGCCGGGCTCAGCACCGATGATCTGCCGCGCCCCCGGTCACCGCGATCCAGCGCGGCGCACGCCGAACGCTTCAACACTCAGCTGGCCCAGCTGCAGGACCCGCCGGTGGTCGCCGCCGTGCAGGCTGTTCGCGACGGCTGGACCGCGCTCGGCGGCCGCCTGCTCTACGGCACCGGCGACGAAACGTCGTGCTTTCTCATCGCACGCGGCAAGGACCATCGGCTCGGCAGCATCTGGCCGGCGACGATCTACCCGAGTGGCAAGTTCGAGATCGTCTTCCAGCATCTCAAGAACCGGATGCCGTTCGACGACATGGCGCTGCGTGAGGAGTTCCGGCAGCGGCTCAACAAGATCCCCGGGGTGTCCATCGCGGCGGCCCGGATCGGGCTACGGCCGGGTTTGCGGCTGTCGGTACTCGCCGACCCGGCGGCCCGTGAGCTGCTGATCGAGCAGCTCGACTGGTTCTACCAGCAGGCGCAACCGCCGGCCGAGGACGACGCCGACGAGGGTGAACAGTTGAGCTGACCGCCAGGCTGTGGAGGCGCTGCGCGCCGAGTTGGCCGCCGCTGGTGCCACCACCCACCTGCAGTTGTGCGCCGACGCGGCGCGGCTGCTCGCCGATGGCGACACCGGCGCCGCCGAGGACGCGTCTCTGCGGTTCGACCACGTGGTGGTTGACGAGGCGCAGGATCTGCACCCAGCGGAGTGGCGGGTGCTGTGGGCAGCGGTGCCGGCCGGTCCGGACGACACCTTCCTCACCGGCGATCCGCATCAGCGGATCAACGACGCGAAAGTGTCGCTGGCCGCGCTCGGGATCCGTACCGCCGGGCGCAGCTTCCGGCTGCGAATCAACTACCGCAGTACGGCGGAGATCCTCACCTGGTCGACCGGGCTGCTCGACGGGGACGGCCGCGACAACCTGACCGGCTACCGGTCGCTGCTGCGAGGTCGGCGGCCGACGGTAGCCGGGTTTCCGGACGAGCCGGCCGAGGCGGCGGCGCTGGTGCAGCGGGCCCGCGAGTGGCTCGACCGGGGCGTACGGCCGGCAGAGGTCGCCGGCTGCACCCGGTTCAAGGCCAGGCTGGACCCGGTGCAGGCGGCGTTGGCCGAGGCCGGCATGCACCCGCGCCCGCGAAGCGCTGCATGTGTCGTGGACGGGCCAACCGAGTCAATTCCTCCCGCGATAGCTTGTGTCCGGGGTTCGCGCGGCCGCCTTGGGCAGGGCCGGCTTCTCCGGCAACCGCCACGTCAGACCGCCAACAGCCCCCCGTTTCGCACCTCGTCCTTGATCGCGATCAGGTTGGCCGCCACGTACGGAATGTGGTGCGCGCGGTGCCAGTCGGTCGGGAAGTAGGTAACCAACCTGGACACCTGAAAACGGCACGTAATCTCCGGTACGTACTTGGCGTACTGCTGGTCCGTGAAGTACCAGAACGAGTTCTCGTTGTAGAAGGCAACATGCGTCGGGTCCTGGAACGCGCCCCTGCCGTCGCTGCTCGGCGTCAACGACAACAGCATCCCGCCAGGCGCCAACAAGCGGTACAGCTCGTTGAACAACGCGATCTTGTCCGGGATGTGCTCCAGAAAGTCACTCGCCCGGATCACTCCAACGCTGCTGTCCGGCAGATCCAGGCCCTTGGTGATGTCACAGATCATGTCCACCTCAGGTCCGGCGTGGACATCGACACCTTGGTAACCTTCGACCTTGTTGTGTGCCGCACCCAGGTCGAGCGCAAGCAGACCCTGCCGCTTGGCCCACGCCAGCGCATTCAACTGCACGTTGCGATCATATACCTCCACTGTCCGTTGCTGAATCCGGGCGTTCATCTCCGGCACGCGCTGCGTATTTCCTGCATGCATCCGTTGAAGGTAGAGACACTCCGGGATGTGATGAAAATCCGCCAGCTGATACATGCGACACATGAGGTCGGCATCGTCAGCAACGTCAAGCGACTCGTCGTACCCGCCGGACTTCTCGTAGATGTCGCGGCGAAATGCTCGCACGTGATTCGGCGCGTACCAGATGTAGCTCACATTGTGCGGCGTCGGCGGCAGCGCCATGCAGGCCAGCACTTCGCAGCCATCAACCCGGACGTCCCGATATCGCCAACCATGATCAGCAGAGAAACGACTGTCGTCGCGACTACCGTCCTCAGCGATCTGGGCGGTGTCGCTGTAGACCAGGCCGACCTCCGGATTCTCGTCGAAGGCATCAACCACCTTTTCGAGGCAGTCGCTAGCAAGAAGATCGTCGTGGTCCAACTCGACGAGTATGTCGCCCGACGCCTCCGCACAGGCCCGCTTCTTGACCGCACCAACGCCCGACACCTCATCCTGCACCACCAGGCGAATTCGCTGATCCGGCACCTCGGGCCGCCAGCGGTTCCCTTGGTTCAGAACGATGACCCACTCCCAGTCGTCGAACGTCTGCGCTTGCAGCGACTGATGGCACTCATCCAGAAACCGGGTCCGATTACTACCAGTAAAGACCGTCACAGATGGCTTTCTCATTCCACTCACTCACTCACTGACCCGGGTAGCCTCATCAGCGTCGTCGCGGTACTCTTCAGGGACACCCTCCAGCAGCGCCCCGTCGAGCCGCACCGCCTCTCCGAACGCCTCACGAGCCTCGACTTCGTCACCCTCGCTCACCAACAACAGCCCCAACCGCAGGTATGCGGTGGAAGCTTCGCCATCAAGCTCGACGATCTGTCGATATAGATCAATTGCAGATGATCGATCGTGACTCTCGAGCGCGATGGCCTTGTTGAAAAGGGCCGGCTTGTAGAAAGGATCAGCTTCCAATGCTTGATCGTAGCTATCGATTGCCTGGGCGATCCTGTCCTGCGACTGCGCGATGTAGCCCAGATTATACCAGGCCAACATGTTGTTTTCGTCGACAGCAAGAACCTGCTCGAACGTTTGTTTAGCCTTCTCGATATCCCCGGCCTGACCTTCCTCGACGCCCTTCTCGACGAGGGCAACAGGATCCTCACCGATTGCACCGACGGGTTTTTTGCCTCCACCCTGGTCCGCAGTACACGCCGGCAGCCCTGCAAGCAACACGGCACCACACGCGAGTGAGCTAAACATCGTCTTCATCTTCATGAGACAACCTTCCTGCAACTCGAATACTAAGAATTGGCACGACGTCCACTCGGACGTGTACTACTCGACATCAACACAAACGACATAGACCATCCCGCCACCGTCACCCAGCTCGGCCTGCCAGCCGCTTGGTGTTCCAACCGCAGGAACAGGCCGACTGGTCTCAACACCTGCTTGTGAGCTGAAGCCTCCGCCGGTGGCAACATCGCCCGCAGCGCACCGGGCTGTCACGAGACCGGCCCCGGCGGCCGTCACAGAGTTGACGTAGACACTGGTCAGTCCTGCACCGGAAGCACCTTGGGGACCTTGGGGACCCTGGAGACCGGCCTCGCCCCGCTCGCCCTGAGGGCCTGCTAGGTCATCATCGCCGGGCGGACCCTGCGGACCCTGCGGACCCTGCGGACCCTGCGGACCCTGCACGCCCTGGAAGCCTTGCGGGCCGGTATCCCCCTGAGCGCCCTGTGCCCCGGTCTCACCCTGCGGGCCCTGGAAGCCCTGAACACCCTGGGCCCCCTGCGCGCCTTGAGCGCCGGTGTCGCCCTGGGCACCTTGCACACCAGGTCCGCCTTGGGCACCTTGGAAGCCCTGAGCACCGGTGTCGCCCTGGGCCCCCTGGGCCCCCTGGGCGCCATCAGCACCCTGCGCACCCTGGAAGCCCTGCGCGCCCTGCACGCCTTGAGCTCCCTGCGCACCCTGCGCACCCTGCGCACCCTGCACGCCTTGAGCTCCCTGCGCACCCTGCGCGCCCTGAGCGCCCTGAGCGCCCTGGAAGCCCTGCGCACCTTGAGCTCCCTGAGCTCCCTGCACACCCTGCACACCCTGGAAACCCTGCGCACCCTGGAAGCCCTGCGCACCCTGCACGCCCTGAGCGCCATCAGCACCCTGCGCACCCTGCGCACCCTGCACGCCTTGAGCTCCCTGCGCACCCTGCGCGCCCTGAGCGCCCTGGAAGCCCTGCGCACCTTGAGCTCCCTGAGCTCCCTGAGCTCCCTGCACACCCTGGAAGCCCTGCGCGCCCTGCACGCCTTGAGCTCCCTGCGCACCCTGCGCACCCTGCACGCCTTGAGCTCCCTGCGCACCCTGCGCACCCTGAGCGCCCTGGAAGCCCTGCGCACCCTGGAAACCCTGCACACCCTGCGCACCCTGAGCTCCCTGCGCCCCTTGAGCTCCCTGCGCCCCTTGAGCTCCCTGCGCCCCTTGAGCTCCTTGAGCTCCTTGCACGCCCTGGAAGCCCTGCGCACCCTGCGCACCCTGGAAGCCCTGTGCCCCTTGAACGCCCTGCGCACCTTGCGCACCTTGCGCACCTTGAGCTCCCTGCGCACCTTGAGCTCCCTGCACGCCTTGCGCAC
Source organism: Micromonospora sp. ABR4_055 (assembly GCF_056160425.1). NCBI lineage: Bacteria > Bacillati > Actinomycetota > Actinomycetes > Micromonosporales > Micromonosporaceae > Micromonospora > Micromonospora sp. ABR4_055. The sequence goes on along the minus strand of NZ_JBSWXD010000039.1, from coordinate 26,708 downwards.
CTTGCACACCTTGAGCTCCCTGCGCACCCTGCGCACCCTGCGCACCCTGGAAACCCTGCGCCCCTTGAGCACCCTGCGCCCCTTGAGCACCCTGCACACCTTGAGCGCCCTGGAAGCCCTGCGCACCTTGAGCGCCCTGCGCACCCTGCGCACCCTGTGCTCCCTGCGCACCCTGCGCACCCTGCGCACCCTGCGCACCCTGGAAGCCCTGTGCCCCTTGAACGCCCTGCGCCCCTTGAGCACCCTGCACACCCTGCGCACCCTGTGCTCCCTGTGCTCCCTGCGCACCCTGCGCACCCTGCGCACCCTGGAAGCCCTGTGCCCCTTGAACGCCCTGCGCTCCCTGCGCTCCCTGCGCACCCTGCGTACCCTGCGCACCCTGCGCGCCCTGGAAGCCCTGCGCTCCCTGCACGCCTTGAGCGCCCTGGAAGCCCTGCGCACCCTGCACGCCTTGAACGCCCTGCGCACCCTGCGCACCCTGTGCTCCCTGCGCACCCTGCGCACCCTGCACGCCTTGTGCTCCTTGAGCGCCCTGCGCACCCTGCGCACCTTGAGCTCCCTGCACGCCCTGGAAGCCCTGCGCACCCTGCACGCCTTGAACGCCCTGCACGCCTTGGAAGCCCTGCGCACCTTGCGCACCTTGAGCTCCTTGAGCGCCCTGCGCACCCTGCGCACCTTGAGCTCCTTGAGCGCCCTGCGCACCCTGCGCACCTTGAGCTCCCTGCACGCCCTGGAAGCCCTGCGCACCCTGCACGCCTTGAACGCCCTGCGCACCTTGCGCACCTTGAACGCCTTGTGCTCCCTGCGCACCCTGAGCACCCTGCGCGCCCTGGAAGCCCTGCACGCCCTGCGCACCTTGCGCACCCTGCACGCCCTGCGCACCTTGCGCACCCTGCGCACCCTGAGCTCCTTGAGCTCCCTGCACGCCCTGTGCTCCCTGCGCACCCTGCGCACCTTGAGCACCCTGCACACCCTGCGCACCCTGTGCTCCCTGCGTACCCTGCGCACCCTGCGCGCCCTGGAAGCCCTGCGCACCTTGAACGCCTTGCGCTCCCTGAGCTCCCTGCGCTCCTTGCGCACCCTGAGCGCCCTGCGGTCCTTGAGGGCCACGGCTCGGCTTGTGTCGACGCCATTCGTCTTCTGAGCGCTGCCAACCCTGCGGCCCAAGGCCCGGCTGCCAGCGTTCGCGATCGCCAATCGCCGGGTCGTCGCGCAGCGGCGCTGCGGGATACCAGACGGCACGGTGCCCATGCGGCCCAGGTGTGACGAGCGATGACTCCGCGCTGGGACGCACATCCTCCAACTGCCGGACCTCTGCCGCAGCGGCCGGCTGCACCACCGGCGTCAAGCTACCGGTCGTCGCGGCAAGCAGCAGGAGATAGCCCACCTTGGCCGGGGTTTGGGCTTGTTTCAGTCGTCGACGTAGGCGTCGCTCACTGGTCACAGCTACTCCCGCAGCGTCCCGAAGGTCAGTAGAAGTTCCTCGACGGGCGTTGGGGGGTCCCGCACTGCTCAAGACCATAAGCAAGCAGAAGCCTATATGTACTTATTATCCAAAAATATCTGTTATGAGGCTTCCTCGGCTTGATGCATCGCTCGGGAACCGGTCAGGGCTCCCAGAGCGATACACGGCGCCGAAGAAGTCAGCGGTCCACGGCGTGCCGGATCACCCTGGCCTGCTGCTGGGCACGGACGCTGAGCTCCGCCGCTTTGAACGCGTGGGCCTGGGTCATGGCGTTCTCGGTCCGGTGCAGGCAGTCGAGGATCAGCTGGCCGAAGTACGGATAGCCGACCTGACCGGCGGCGACCAGATGGTGCTCGCCCGTGCCGTCAACGAGGAAGACGTGCCCGGGGCCGGCGTCGGTCGCCACGTTGATGTACTTGCGCAGTTCGATGTAGCCGTCGGTGCCGAGGATGAAGGTGCGCCCGTCACCCCAGGTACGCAGCCCGTCGGGCGTGAACCAGTCCACCCGGCAGTAGCCGGTCGCGGTGCTGTTCAGCACCAGGCTGAGCTCGCCGAAGTCGTCGAGCTCCGGGTACTGGGGGTGGTTGAAGTTGCCGACGGTGGAATGGCTGATCTCGGCGTCGGTCGAGCCGGTGAAGTACAGCATCTGTTCGACGTTGTGGCTGCCGATGTCGCAGAGAATGCCGCCGTACTTCTCCTTGACGAAGAACCAGTCCGGGCGGCCGGCGGCGGACAGGCGGTGCGGCCCCAGGCCCATGACCTGCACCACCCGACCGATGGCACCCCGCTGGACGAGCTGACCCGCCAGCACCGCCGCCTCGACGTGGATCCGCTCCGAGTAGTAGACCGCGTACTTGCGTCCGGTGCGCGCGGTCGCCTCGCGCGCCTCAACCAGCTGTTCCAGGGTGGTGAGCGGGGCCTTGTCGGTGAAGTAGTCCTTGCCGGCCGCGATGACCCGCAGGCCGAGAGCGCACCGTTGCGAGGTGACGGCGGCACCAGCCACCAGGTGGACCGCGTCGTCGTCAAGGATCTCCGCCTCGTCACGCGCCACCCGCGCCTGCGGGAACCGCTGACGGTACGCGTCGACCTTGGCCGGGTCGGGGTCGTACACCCATTTGAGGGTGGCGCCGGCACCGAGCAGACCGGAACTCATGCCGTAGATGTGCCCGTGGTTGAGGCCGACCGCGGCGAAGACGAACTCCCCCGGTGCCACCACCGGGGTCGGTAAGGGATCCGGGGCGAACGTCGCCCCACTGACCTTCGTCACGTGTCCGTCTCCTCAGTTGTCGTGGTCGGCGGTGCCGCCGACGGTGATGGCACCGGGCAGGTCCCGCACCGCAACAGTCTTCTCGAAGAAACGCGGCGCACGCCGTATCAGGGTGCCGCGCTGATAGTAGGGATCGTCCGGGGACAGCGGGAGGGCCACCGGCCGGCGTTCGATCCCCGGTTCGTAGATCGCGGTGACCAGCTCGACCGCGTTGCGTCCGTCGGTGCCGCTCACCGCAGGTGCCACCCCGTCGCGGACCGCACGCAGGACGTCGCCGATCTGGCCGGTGTGCCCGACATGTGCCAACGGGCGGCGCGCCTGCGCAAGAGCATTGAGGTCGGCGAGCAGGTCCGGGTTGCCACCCGGGGTGGGGAACCCGTTCGGTGCACTGGTCTCGGCCGCTGCCCGCCATGGCTGGGAAACCCGAGCGTACGCGCCCTGAATGACGATCTCCTGTTCTTCGCCGTGGTGCACCACCGAGCTGGTGAGCTGGGCCAGCGCCCGGTCGTACTGCAGGATCGCGACGGACAGGTCCTCGACCTCGGCGTTGTCGTGCTGCGAGTTGACCAGCATCGCGGTGACCGCCGAGGGCCGACCGAGCATCCACATGGTTAGGTCGATGTGGTGGATGGCGTGGTTGAGGGTGCAGCCGCCGCCCTCGGACGCCCAGGTCCCCCGCCACCACAGGTCGTAGTACGGCCGCCCCCGCCACCACGACGAGTTGACCTGCACGTGTGACACAGGCCCGATGAGACCAGAGTCCAGCACCGCCTTCAAGGTGGCCATGTCGTCGCGGAACCGATTCTGCGCGACGACCGACAGAAGCTTGCCCGACTCCGTGGCGGCGGAGATCATCGCGTCGCACTCCTGCAACGACGGAGCCATCGGCTTCTCCACCAGGACGTTGACACCCGCGCGCAGGGCCGCGATGGTGATGTCGGCGTGCGTCGACGGCGGTGTCGCGATGCTGACCAGGTCCAACTCTTCGGCGGTGAGCAGGGCCCCGGCATCGTCGTAGACGCGGGCGTCGGTGAGATCGAAGGTCGTTCTGCGCTCCTGCGCCTTCGCCAGGGTCACGTCGCAGACGGCGGTGATCCGGCAGTCCTCCCCGAACTCCTGGTAACCGGCGATGTGCGTACCGGCTATGCCGCCCGCACCGATAATTCCCACCTTGAGCATGCTGTCCTCCATCGCGTACGGGTGGTGGGGCGTCCGTCCGGTCGGCCCCCCACCACCGTGGCGCACATCAGGCGACGGCGCAGGGGGGGGTGCCGTTCAGGGTGAACGAGCTGGGCCTACCACTGTTGCCGGAGTGGGTGGCCTGGAAGCCGATGCTCTGCGAGCCGTTCGGCGAGATGGTGGCCTTGTAGGACATGTTGCGGGCGGTGACCGCGCCGCTGCCGGTGTTGGCGATGGTCACCGAGGCGACCAGCCCGTTGTTCCACGCGTTCACCCCGTAGGTGACCCGGCAGGCCCCGGACGGCGGCGGCGTGGTGGGCGGAGCCGTCGTCGGCGGCGCCGTGGTGGGCGGAGCCGTCGTCGGCGGAGCGGTGCCGTCGAGGCCGAAGAAGCGGATCACCTGGGCGGCGTCGACCGGCAGGTTGTGCCCGGTGCCCTGCATGCTGATCGCCTCGACCGGGGCCATCCCGCCTGAGCTGCCGTACCGGGTGCGGGTGTAGTTGCCCTGCGGGCTGTCGGTGTAGGTCGGGGTCTGGCTCAGCCCGTGCACGTTGGTCCACTGCTTGATTTGCTCGGCGAAGTTCGGGTAGCGCAGCGTGTCGTCGTTGGTGCCGTGCCAGATCTGCATCCGGGGCCACGGGCCCGAGTAGCCGGGCAGGCTGTTGCGGACCGCGTCGCCCCACTGCTGGGGGGTACGGACGATCTGCCCGCCCGAGCACTGGCTGTTCCACTCGGAACCGCCGGTGGTGGCGAAGCAGGTGAACGGCACCCCGGCGAAGGACGCGCCGGCGGCGAAGACGTCCGGGTAGACGCCGAGCATCACGTTGGTAATCATCGCGCCGGACGAGACGCCGGTGGCGAAGATCCGGTTCGGATCGGTGTTGTAGCGCTGCTCCACGTAGCTGATCATCGACCGGATGCCGACCGGGTCGCTGCCGCCGCCCCGGTGACGGATGCTGCGGCGGCGGCCAGCATCTTGGCTATGAGTCTCATGTGGTTCCTGCGGAACGCACGCAGGATGGGATTCGACGCGGGGCTGCCCAGGCTCCCGCTTTACTCCGGCTCGAAACAGTTACTAGTATCGATAGATACGGTTCGAGATTCAAGGTCGGCGTCGGACCAACATCGAGACATGCGCATAGAAACGCTTCGACACTCCGTAGCATGAGCCGGGCGATGCCCCAGATCAAGCGGAAGGTTGGCGAATCGGTCGTGGACCACGCCCCCACCCACCCGGACCACCCACCGGCGACCGGTAGGCCGCCAGAAGGTCAGCGACGCGGACGCCGCCGTGGCGACCTTTCCGTCGCGACGATCGCCGAGCTCGCCGGCGTCTCGAAACCCACCGTCTCGAAGGTGCTCAACGGACGGTCCGGAGTGGCGCTGGAGACCCGCCGTCGAATCGAGGCACTGGTTCGCGAGCACGGCTACCAGCGGCCCGGCTCGGCCTCCCCGACCGCCGGCATCGAGGTCGTCTTCTATCAACTCGAGAGCCACCTGGCGATCGAGATCCTGCGCGGAGTGGAGCTGGTCGCCCGGACCGCCGAGCTCTCCGTCGGGTTCACCGAGGTGCAGGGCCGCACCCAACCGGGCCGGTCCTGGGCCGAGCAACTGCTGGCCCGCCGACCGGTCGGGGTGATCGCCGTCTACTCCGCGTTCACTCCGGAGCAGCACGCCCAACTCGCCGCCAGCGCCATCCCCCTGGTCGCGCTGGATCCGGTCGGCGAACCGGCCCACCCGACCCCGTCGGTCGGCGCCACCAACTGGAACGGCGGCATCACCGCGACCCGCCACCTGCTCGGCCTCGGGCACCGGCGGATCGCCGTGATCAGCGGCCCGCTGGACATGCTCGGTTCCCGCGCGCGGCTGGAGGGCTGCCGGGCGGCGATGGACTCCGTCGGCGTACAGCTGAAAGACGACCTGGTCCGCAGTGGCCGGTTCTTCTTCGAGGACGGTGAGACACACGGGCGTGACCTGCTCGACCGGCCCGATCGGCCGACGGCGGTGCTCTGCGGCAACGACCTACAGGCCCTCGGCGTCTACAGTGCAGCCTGGCGGCTCGGCCTGCGCATACCGGACGACCTGAGTGTGGTCGGCTTCGACGACATCGACAACGCCCGCTGGTGCTGCCCGCCGCTGACCACCGTGCGCCAGCCGCTGACCGAGATGGCGTCGACCGCCGCCGGGATGGTACTCGCGCTGGCCAACGGTGGCGTGTTGCCGCAACACCGGGTGGAGATCGGCACCACTCTCGTCGTCCGGGGCAGCACCGCACCCACGCCGGCGACCAGGTGATTCAGCCGACAGTCGAACATCTTCTTTACCAATAGAAGCAGATCAATTACGCTCGGTGTGGTACGCGACCCGATCGGGGTGGTTGTGAACACACCACACGTACCTGCCTTCGCTGCGCACCAGCCGACCAGGGCCGTCGAGTTGCACGACGACGGTGACCTTACCCAGGTCCTGACCTGGAACGTCGAGACAGACCGACGTCGAATTCGCACCGCCGCACCGAACGGGGTGTCCGCCTGCGACATCGAGCCCGACGGCCGGCACTTCTGGTGGTTCGACGCGGACCGGACCGACGTCGGTGTCTGGCGCCGCCAGCCGGTCGACCCCGGTCAGACGGAGACTGGTCGACTCGCAGCCGGTCGGGACACGGCCGGCCGGCCGCCGCTGGCGTTGACCGGGTTACCGCCCGGCCGGCAGCACGGCATCGCCTTCGACGCCACCGGCCGCCGCGCCGCGGTCTGCGTCGGCACCGGCCGGCAGACCCGCTGCTATGTGGGAGAACCGGGCGGACCGGGTCACCTGGTGGCGGTCAGCGCCGGCTACACCGCCCTGGTCGACCTGGCCGGCGACGGAAACACCATCGCGCTCGCCGCCCGGGCCGACGCCACGACGGCGGTCAGCGTCGTGCGGCTCACCGACGGACGGACCGACACCGTCGCCGGCAGCGACCAGCAGCGGATCTGGGCCCTGGAGTTCCGCCCCGGCGACCGACCCGATCCGGAACTGCTGATCGTCGTCGAGACGCCGAACCGATACCAGGTCGGCACCTGGCGGCGCGACCGCGGCATCGAACTGTCCAGCGGCCTGTCATACGAGTCGGAGATCACCGCCCACTGGTACGGCGACGACGGACGGATCCTCGTCCAGCACGACCGGGCCGGGCGCAGCCGGCTGCTACTGGCCGACCCCGGAACCGGCGAGCAGATCACCGTCGCCACCCCATCCGGCACCATCCTCGACCTGGCCGTCGCCCCCGACGGCGCGATCCACTACATCTGGACCAGCGACTCGGTGCCACCCCGCCGGTTGGTCACCCACCCCGGTACGGCCACCGCGCAGCCGGCCCGCCGGCCCCGACCCACCAACCACCCCGCCACCCCCGCCGGACGCACCGAACTGTGGACCGACCAGCCGTACGGGCGGATCCACAGTTTCCTGGCCACCCCAACCGGCACCGGACCATGGCCGACCCTGTTCCTGGTGCACGGCGGGCCGTACCTGCACGACCGGGACGCCTACGACCCGAGGGTGGAGCTGCTGGTACGCGCCGGCTACGCGGTGGCGCGTACCAACTACCGGGGATCAACCGGATACGGGCCACGGTGGCAGCGAAACTTCAACCACCGGGTCGGTCTGGCGCAGCTGGAGGACCTGGCCGCCGTACGCCGCAAGCTGCTCGACCTCGGCGTGGCCGAGCCGGGCCGGACCGGGCTGTGCGGCTACTCGTGGGGCGGCTACCTGGTGCTGCTCGCGATGGGCGTCGCGCCGGCCGACTGGGCGGTCGGTCTCGCCGTCTGCCCGATCGCCGACTACCCAGCGGCGCACCGGGGCGCCACCGCCGCGCTGCGTGAGGTCGACGACGAACTGTTCGGCGGCGGGCCCGACCACGTACCGCAGCGGTACCGCGCCGCAGACCCGACGACCTACCTGGACCGGGTCCACGGGCCGCTGTTCATCGCCGCCGCCACCGATGACGACCGCTGCCCGCCGGACCAGATCCGCCGCTACGTCGCCGCGCTGCGGCACCGGCGGGTGCCGCACCGGCTGCATTGGATGCCCGGCGGCCACCACGGCGACGCCGCTGGGCAGACCCGGACCTTCGACGAACTGCTCCGGTACGCCGACACGGTGTTCACGCCGACACGGTGCCGCGACCGGACCGAAGCCGGACGACCGAAGTGGACGGTCGTTCGTTCCTGACAGCCAGCCAGGGAGGGAGGTGAATGGCATGAAGCGACGCAGCGTACGTCACGACCCGATCACCACCAGCGAGCGGGAGCGTGGGGCGGTCATCGTCAAGATGCTCCTCGACATGGACCGGGCAGTCCCGGCCAGGCGGCACGACGTGACCGAGGCGGCGGCCGACAAGGCACCCGCCGGCGAGTGACAGGTCCGTGCTGACCGCACGATCGACGGCGTCGTTCCGGAGCGAGAGCGCCTGCCGCTCCGGAACGACGCCCACCACCGTCGGAGAGGGGCCGAAGTGAAAGTCGTCCTGCTGCACATGCCGTGGGGGTCGATCGACGTGCCGTCGCTCGCGTTGGGCATCCTGCGCGCGGCGGCCGGCCGGGCCGGTCACGACGTACAGGTCCGCTACGCCAACATCGACTTCGTCGACTGGGTGACCGGGGTCACCAACTTCACGCTCGCCGACTACCGCTACTTCTCTGAGTCTTCCTACTTCCTCGGCGCCGGGGACTGGGTCTTCTCCGGGCTGCTGGACGACGAGGATCGGCTGTTCGACCCGTATGCCCGGCTGCTCACCGAAGGTGGCTCGACCGACGCCGAGATCGCGCTGACCCGGGCGATGCACCGGCTGGTGCCCGGCTTCATCCGCGAACTCGCCGCCGAACTGGCTGACGCCGCGCCGGACGTCGTCGGATTCACCACCACGTTCCAGCAGAACGCCGCCAGCCTCGCCGTCGCCCGTCTGGTCAAGCAGGCACGGCCCGGCACCCGGATCGTGTTCGGCGGGGCCAACTGCGACGGTCCGCAGGGAGCGGCGCTGCACCGCAACTTCCGCTACGTCGACTACGTGGTACGCGGCGAAGGCGAAGTCGCCTTCCCGCAGCTGCTCGCTGCCCTCAACTCGGCCGACGGGTCCGGCCGGATCGGCTCATCGGGGCTCGCCGACATTTCCGGGTTGTGCTGGCGCGACGCCGACGGCGTCGCCCGGGCCAACCCGATGTCGTCACGGCCGCTGCCGCCCGCCGACATCGTCGCCCCCGACTACACCGGCTACCTGGACCGGCTGGACGCATCGACGGCAGCCGACTGGGTGGCGCCCAGGCTGGTCGTCGAAGGCTCCCGCGGCTGCTGGTGGGGCGAGAAGCACCACTGCACGTTCTGCGGACTCAACGGATCGTTCATGCAGTTCCGCAGCAAGAGCCCGGCCCGCTTCCTCGACGAGGTCCTCGACCTCGCCCGACGCCATCAGCTGCTCGACTTCATCGTGGTCGACAACATCCTCGACATGGCCTACTTCGACTCGGTGCTGCAGCGCCTGGCCGAATCGGAGTACGACGTCCGCCTGCACTTCGAGGTCAAGGCCAACCTGCGCCGCCGACACTTCCAGCAGCTCAACGACTCCGGCGCGGTGCAGGTCCAGCCGGGCGTGGAGAACCTCAGCAGCCACGTGCTGCGGCTGATGGACAAAGGGGTGACCGGCTGCCAGAACGTGCGGGCGCTGCGCGACGCGCAGAGCGCCGGGGTGACAGCCAGCTGGAACTACCTGTACGGGTTCCCCGGCGAGACGACGCAGGACTACACCGGCATCATCGACCAGTTGCCGGCGCTGCATCACCTGGAGCCGCCGATGGGGGCCGCCCGGATCGCCATCGAACGGTTCAGCCCGTACTTCGACCGCCCCGAGCTGGGTTTCGCCACCCTGCGACCGGCCCCGCAGTACACCGAAATCTACCGGCTGCCCGAGGCGGAGCTCGCCGACCTGGCGTACATCTTCACGTCGGTGCCGCAGGGCATCGACCGGACCGGGGCCGCCGACCTCGACGCGGCCCTCGCCACCTGGCAGGCGCGGTACCCGGTCAGCCGACTCACCTACCAGGAACTGCCGGACCGCATCGTGCTGGTCAGCCAACGCGAGGCCTACGACTGGACAGTGCTGCAGCTGACCACGGAACCGGAGATCGCCCTGTTCCGGCTGCTCGATCAGCCGCGTACCGCCGCCACCCTCGCCGCGAAGGTGCCCGGCGGGGCGGCGGTCGTCGGACCGCTGCTGGACCGCTGGTCGAAGCTGGGCATCCTGTTCCACGACGACGGCTACCAGGTGCATCTCGCGGTCGAGTCCGACAACCAGGTGCTGGCCCGGACGGACCACCGCCGGACCACCGCCGCTCGGCACAGCGAGGAGGAACCGCATGCCGTCGTCGTCGGCTGACGTCACCACGCAGCTCAGCCCGAGCAGCCCACCCAGGTCCACCGGCCCGACCGACTGGACCAGGTGTGCGATCGAGATCGAGCTGTCCCGCGACTACCTGCCCGACGCCGCCCAGGTCAGCGGGATGTCGTTCGGCACCCGGCGGATCACCGGCGCGTGGCGGCCGCTGGTGGCGGAGCTGCACCGGGCCGGCGTGCGGCATGCCCGACTGCCCGACCCGGTCGACCTGTGCCCGGACACCGGGGCCGCGGCCGGCCGCGCCCTGGTGCTGATCCGGGAACTCACCGCCCGTGCCGTCGCGGTCGACTGGGTGGCCCGCTGCCATGACGGCTGCGCCGGACAGGGCCTGTTCGACCATCTGTACCCGCCGGACCGGGTCGACGGCGCCGCCGGTGCCGGCGACCCGGCGATACGCGGTTGGCGGGACTCGTTCTTCCTCGGCAAGTGCGTGTTCCGGCGCGGGCCCGGGTTCGTCGAGGTCCGGGACCGGCGAGCCGGTGCGCTGGAGCTGATCACCATCGACGAGCCGGAACATCTGGCTGCCATCGGACAGCTGCTCGAAGGGGTACCGGCCAGGCAGGTGCCCGCGCCGGTGCGCCGTGACCTGGCCGACGCCCGGCTGATCGCCGCCCAGGCCGGGCAGCTGTGGTGGCTGCCGACCCCGGCGTACCGCTGGCCGTTCCCGGCGCTGGCCGTATGAGCACCACCGAGGTTTCCCTTCACCAACCATCTCCGCGAGGAGGGCCATGGACACCGTGACCGGTACGGCGACGCAGCCCGAGGTGCCGTACATCGCCGACCCGTACCCGACGTTGGCCCGGATCCGGTCCAACGGCCCGGTGTCGATCCTGCACAGCGACGAAGGGCTGCCGATGTGGGTGATCGCCCGGTACCGGGACGTGCGGGCGGCGCTCGCCGATCCGCGGTTCGGGCAGGACGCCCGCCGCGCCCAGGCGCTCGCCGACAACCGGGTCGCCGGGGTCACCCTCGGTGGTGACGTCGTCCACATGCTCAACAGCGACCCGCCTGACCACACCCGGCTGCGGCGGCTCATCCACGCGGCGTTCACCGCCCGGCGGGTGGCCGCCATGCGGCCGATGGTGGACCGGATCACCACGTCGCTGCTCGACGACATCGCCGGACGCCGGACGGTGGACCTGGTGAAGGACTTCGCCTTCCCGCTGCCGATGCTGATCATCTGTGAGCTGCTCGGCTTTCCCGCCGAGGACCGGGCCGCCTACCGCGCCTGGTCGACGGCGATCCTCACGCACAGCGACGACCCGGCGGACTTCGCCACCGCGCTCAGTGAGATGACCGACTACATCAGCGGGCAGCTGCGACACCGGCGGTCCCATCCCGGTGACGACATCCTGACCGGCCTGCTGGCCGCCCGGGACGCCGGCGAACTGACCGACGACGAGATCGTCGGGATGGTCTTCCTGCTGCTCATCGGCGGCCACGAGACCACCGTCAACCTGCTCGGCACCGCCACCCTCGCCCTGCTGCGCCACCCCGACCAGCTCCGATGGCTGCTGGCGAACCGGCCGGCGCTGCCGGCCGCGATCGACGAGTTTCTGCGCTACGAGTCGCCGGTCAGTATGGCGACGCTGCGGTTCACCACCGAGCAGGTCGACATCGACGGTGTACGGATTCCCGCTGGTGAGCTCGTGCTCGTCTCGCTCGGCGGCGCCAACCGGGATCCGGACCGGTTCCCCGACCCCGACCGGTTGATCCTGGACCGGGGCGACACCGGGCACCTGGCGTTCGGCCACGGTCTGCACCGCTGCCTCGGCGCGTTCCTCGGCAAACTCGAAGGCGAGCTGGCGCTCGGCGCCCTGCTGGACCGACACCCCGGCCTGAGCCTCGCCGCCGACGAGCACGTACTACCGTGGCGGAACACGATCATGCTCCGCGGGCTGGAGTCGCTGCCGGTGGCCCTCGATGGCTGACTCCTTGACCGACTCGGCGACTGATTCGACGTCGGAGACCGCGGCGGGCGGGACGGCGGCCACGACGGCGGCCCGGCGGTTCCGGCCGAAGCTCAGTTTCGCGCCGCTGCGCTCGCGCGGCTACCGTCTGCTGTTCGCCGCCGAACTGGTGTCCGTGTTCGGCGACGCGTTCCACGCCGTCGCCCTGCCGTTCCTGGTCTACCAGCTCGGCGGCGGTGGGCGTGAGCTGGGCATGCTGGTCGCCGGGTACGGAGTGTGCCGCCTGGCGACGACACCACTGGGCGGGATCCTGTCCGACCGGATCGGCCCGTGGCGGGTGATGCTGATCTCCGATCTGAGCCGGGTCGTCTTCACCGCCGGCATCGTCGCGGCCGCCGTGGCCGGCGACCCGTCCGTACCGGTGATCGCGGTCCTGGTCGCCGGCACCGGCCTGGGTGCCGGCCTGTTCCAGCCGGCCGCCTACGCGATCACCCCGCGGCTGCTGCCCGCCGACCAGTTGCAGGCCGGCAACGGGCTGCACAGCACCGCGAGTTTCACCGCCGGGATGATCGGCCCGGGGGTCGCCGGGCTCGTCGTGGCCGTGCTCTCCCCGGCGGTGGCGTTCGGGGTGGACGCGGCGACGTTCGCCGTCTCGGCGGTCTGCCTGGCGATGATCGGCGGCGTCGGACGGGGCACCGTGCCACCGCCACCGCCACCAGCGGCGGACGCGCCACCGGTCGGTTTCTGGCGGCTGCTACGCGAGTCTGCACTGCTGCGTACCGTGCTGCTGGTGACCGCCGCCGCCAACCTGACCGTCGGCGGCATGGTCCGGATCGGGCTACCGTCGCTCAGCAACGGCGAGCTGGCCGCCGGCGCGGGTGGGTTGGGCGGGCTGCTGGCCGCGTTCACCGCCGGCTCCCTGGTCGGCGGACTGTTCTCCGCCGGCCTGGCCGGGCTGCCCCGGCGAGGCGCGACGGCCATGCTCGCCGGCATGGTGCTCGGCCTGGCGATCGCGGCCGTGCCGTTCGCCGGTTACCTCGGCGCCGTGCTCGCCCTGGTGGTGGCCGGTCTGGCCAGCACCGTCACGAACGTACTGGTGATCACCACCATGCAGCAGAGCACCGCGCCGCACCTGCTGGGCCGGGTGATGAGCGCGATCGTCTTCGCGGCACTGAGCCTGTTCCCGCTGTCCACGGTGACCGCCGGCCTGGTGGTCGACCGGTACGGCAGCACAGCGGTCTTCCTGGCCTGCGGGGCGACTCTGCTGGCCGCGTTCGCCTTCGGTCTGTCCCGCCGCGAGCTGCGGCAACGGTGACAGCGAACGCGTTCGCCGCCCGGGCCGGTGACCCGGTCACCAGTTCACCCGTCGGATCAGTGCCCAGTCGTGGTCGTCGTTACCTTTACAGACAGTCACTTCGATACGCTCGTCCAGTCCACCTGTCGCGGTGCCGAGCACGTCGAGGCAGAGGTTCGAGGCGGTGTTGATCAGCCGGTAGAACTGGGTGTCACCGGACTTCACCGTCGGCTGCAGCCGCCAGTACTGGTTCTCGTCGTCGAAGCAGCCGGTCTCGTACACCCTGGTTCCCGCCGGAACCGAGCCGAGGCCGGGCAGGTCCAGGCAGTACTGGGAGGTGACGCTACGGACCCAGTACAGCTGGTTGCCGGCGGAATCGACCCGGCGCGGGACGAAGGCGTACTCCTGGTTGTCCTGGCTGTGCACGTAGCAGAGGTTCTGCTGAACCGCTCCGTCGCGTGGCCCGGGGCCGGTCCCCGGGATGTCCAGGCACATCTCGGTGCCCAGGTTGTAGACGAAGAACGGGCCGTACGGACGGTTGGTCCCGTCGGCGTCCTTGGCCTTGACCGGTGGCTGGTCGGAGGCGCTCGGCGCCGGGCTGCTCGGCTTCGTCGGCTGCTTCGTCGGCGCCGGCTGCTCAGGTGGTGCGGTCGTGGCACCGGTGGTCGGCTCGGTCTTGGGCTCGGCCTTGGGCTCGGTGGTCGGGCTCGCCGATGGGGAGGCACCGGCAGGCGGGGTCAGCCGCGAGTCCTTGGCGTACTCGGTCTCGAATCGGCTCACCTGCTCGGCGAGGGCTGAAATCCCGTCGCCGCCCGGCACGTCGGCCAGGTTGCGTACCGTCGGGTCGCCGCGGAGAAACGCCGCCAGTGCCAGCGGGTAGTCGTCTGACCCGGTTCCGGGTATGGCCTCCAGGAGCGCGCACATGGCCTCGCCGAGAGCAGGAACGGCCGAGGCCGGGACCCACGGCGACGCCGTCGCCGACGGCCGCACGTAGGTCACCCACACCTGGGGGAGGAACTGCGCGATGCCCTGCTCGCCCAACGGGCCGAGCCGCTGCGGATCGAACGCCGAGGTCGCCATCAGCTGCGCGGCGACCCGAGCCGGAGGCAGCTGCGGGCAGACGGCACCAGCAGTCTGGATCAGTTCGAGGTACGCATCGGGCACCGGCAACGGCGCGGTATCGGTGGAGAGTCGCACGACGGCCGGCATGAACGTCTCGGGTGCCGCGTCACCACTGCCGCCGAAGTCCGGCTGCAACGCGTACCAGGTGGCGTACCGCTCCACGGTATCGATGTACTCCTGGGCACCGGCCGGGACGTCCCCGGCGTCGACGACCGGCTCGATACCGACCCAGTGTGCCGCCAACGCCAACTGCCACCGGTCGCCGTCGATCTGCAGCACCCGAAGCTGGCCGACCAGCTGGCACATGTGGTGGGCGAGGGCGGCGACGCTGGCTTCCCGGTCAGCCGGCAGCGCTTCCTCCCACGGCGCCCATTTCTGCCACACGGTCGGCACCAACCCGGCGACGCCCTGCCCGCCGACCGAGCGCACCGCCTCGACCGGCAACCCCGAGAACCGGGACGCGACCATCACCTGACCGGCCAGTCGCGCCGGGGTCAAGGTCGGACACGACTTGGCGGCCTCGGTCAGCAGCCGGAGATCCGCGTCGGACACCCTGGTGCCGGGCAGCGGCTCACCGGCGTCGGCCGGGCTGGGTGCCACCGAGGCGGTCAGGGCAACCATCGTGACCAGGCCCATGACTGCCCCCGCGAGGACCCGGACCTGACTCCTCATCGAGATACTCATTGGCACGCCTTGTTCGACACCGGTCCCACACCTTTCAGCCAGCACCAGGTAGAGGCACCGTCCGAGCCCGACGCAAGGGCACGGAGTGCTCATGGTGGATCGCTCGCATGATACGTGTGGACGAATGGAGGCAGCGATAATCGAGGTAGATTCCTAGTGAACAGCTGGCCGGCACCGGCAGGAACCTACCGGTGATCACCATCCGCGCCGGACCGGCTGGCCAATGGTGTTATCGATCACAGCACCGCTCGCCGGGTGGGACGGGCGGGCACCCCGGCACGGCGTCACCGCGCTCCCGCTCAGCCGAGGGTCATCGGCACCCGGCTGGTTTCGTCCGCCACCACCGCCACCCGCTGGGCTGCGGCGACGTCCTCGCCCGGAACCCGTACGGTGAACTCGTACTCCCCCGGTGGCAGGTCGGTCCAGGCGTACTCGCCACGCGCGTCGGTCATCCGGGCGATGTCCTCGGACAGTTCTGCGGGCATCGGCCAGCCGACCGTACGGACCTCCACCGGGATCACCGGTAACGGTTCCCCCGCCGGGTTCCGTACCTCGATGATCGCCGTACCGCGACCAGCTACCGTACCCGGCGATGCCGAGGGCCCCTCAGGCGATCGCTGGTCGGAGACGGGGGTGTCCGGGCCGGTCGGCACCGACGGTCCGGGCGAATTCGATGATTCAGTCGCGCAGCCCGCCACCAGCAAGCTGACGATCAGCACCGGCAGAAGCGCACGTCGTACTGACTTCATGGCCAGTCCTCGTTTCATGGCCAGTCCTCGAATCACGTCATTGTTTGATCACATAGAGTATCAGAACTCTGGGTGAGGTGCGGCTCGTCGCGCCGCGCCGACCCCCGCCCGGCGACCGGGTTGTGCGGTCACCGGACGGCTGTCGACTTCGTACTACAGGTCCCGCCAGTAGATGAAGTTGTTGAACGCGGACTCGGTGATCCGCGGTCCGCTGTTGTGGTTGTTGTTCGGCGCACCGCTGCCGTGTAGGCCGTGCGCGTGCACCGCCACGGCACAGGGGCCGCAGTCGGTCACGGAGTACGTGTAGACGGGTCCGCCACTGTTACCGCCGACCGTGTCGTGGTGGTAGAACAGCTCGGTGGACTGGGTCACCCGGATCTGGTCGGAGCTGGCCCACTGGGTGCCGAAGGACTTGTCCCCGCTGTAGCCCCGGTTGTAGGTCGACGTGCCATTCTGACTGGCGGAGGTCCACATGAACCCGAAGGTTCCGGTGCTGTTGCCGACCGTACAGTTGAGCTTCATCGCACCGTAGTCGTAGCCGTTGATGAAGCTGTTCACCCATCCCGCAACCGAGTGCAGGCTGGCTACGCTGCACGAGCCGTACGGCGTGGAACCGCCGTCGCGTCCCGGCCAGACGGTGAACTCGTTGCGCGGGTACCACGCGGTGCCGTTACGGGGATAGACGCAGTGCCCGGCGGTGATCAGCGTGTCGGCACCGATCATCCAACCGGTGCAGTGTCCCCGGGTGACCCCACCGGAGGTACGGGTGATCTGGACCGTGGAGCTCGCCGGCCACCAGTCCGCCGGGGTCGTCTGGTAACGGTTGTCCGTACCGATGATGCTGCTGATGCCGATCTCGCCCGGCTCGGTCTTGCCTTCGACCTCAGCGGCGGGCCCTCGGTCCGTCCCGTCAGCGCCGCGCCGCGCCGCAGGACGGGTGGCCCGTACCATCGTCTCGTCGATCCGCTCGGCGAGGACCGCCGGGTTGATCGTTCCGCCCGTGTCGGAGACCGGGGTGACCATGTCGACGGTGCTGGTGGGTGTGGCCGCGGCGGGTGTCGCCGCGGCAGCCAGCGCCAACGCCGCCGTCGCGACGAGGACACCGAGCGTCCGGCGCGCCCTGTTTTCCATGGAACCTCCCGATGATGAGGTGGGTGTCCGATGGCCTCTACTCGGACGTACTCCCATAGGTGAATCTTCATCGTCTCCTCCTCGCTGGCGAGACTTCTGTCCTTGAACCAACAGTTATTCGACCAAGGTCGATGAAATCATCGACGGCGGGCATTGACTGGTTTGTCGGTACGATCGGATAGCCGACAGACGCGCCCGGCCGCATCGGCGACTCCGTAGCCTTCTCGTCGCGAAACAGGAGGAGGCTGCGTGTCGCAGGTACGTGTCGAGGTCGCTTTCACACCGCTGACCGGCGATGACGATTTCGTGCTCGACCAGCTCACCGAGGAGCTGGCAGGCGATCTTCGTGAGGTCGGGGAGGTACGGCGCATCCCGCTCGCCCCCGATCCGGCGAGCAAAGGCATCGCGGAGCTGGCCCTGGCAGCCGTCACCGTACTGACCAGCGTCGACCCCTCATACGTACAGTCGCTGGTCGATGTGATCGTGGCGTTCCTGCAACGCCACACCGGCCGCCGCATCCAGCTACGCGTCGGCGACGTCGAGTTGACGATCGACCAGCCCACGCGGGGAGAGACCGCCGAACTGATCGAGACGGTACGGGTCGCGATCGAAGCGGGCCACCGCTGATGGGTCGGCACGCGCTGCTGCTCGGCACAGCCAGCTACCACGCCGATCGGCGACTCCCGGCGCTGCCCTCGGTACGCCAGGACGTCACCCAGCTCAAGACGCTACTCGACGGCAGCGGCGGCTTCGACACCGTCGACGCCAAACTGGACCTGCCGGTCGCACACCTACGCCAGGTCGTTGAGGAGTTCTACGGCCGGTGCGGCAGAGACGACCTGGCCCTGCTGTACTACTCCGGGCACGGCGTGCTGCACGAGGACCGGGAGTCGCTGTTTCTCACCGCCACGGATGCCCACGCCGGGCAGCTGCACGCCACCGCCTTCGATGTCGACGGCACCCTGCGGCATCTGCTGAACAGCACCAAGGCCAGTCAGAAGGTCGT
Organism: Micromonospora sp. ABR4_055; assembly: GCF_056160425.1. Taxonomy (NCBI): domain Bacteria; kingdom Bacillati; phylum Actinomycetota; class Actinomycetes; order Micromonosporales; family Micromonosporaceae; genus Micromonospora; species Micromonospora sp. ABR4_055. The sequence goes on along the minus strand of NZ_JBSWXD010000039.1, from coordinate 8,471 downwards.
CCTGCTGGACTGTTGCTTCTCCGGAGCCTTCACCGCACGGCACCGGTTCCGGGGCGGCGTACGGGAGGAACCTCGCCGGGGCAAGCGCGAACGAGGCACCTTCGTCCTGACCTCCAGCACGCACATGAAGGCGTCGAAGGCGCAGGGGTCCGATCGGCCGTCGGTGTTCACCGAGGTGCTGCTCGAGGGGTTGCGCGGCGCAGCCGACGGGTCCGCCGACGGCTGGGTCACCACCAACGACCTCGCCCGTTACGCGATGACCGAGATGGCCCGACGTCGGCAGCACTCGCCGGTCGAATCGAGCGAGGGGGTGACCGAACCCATCCGGCTGGTCACCGCGCCGGACTCGGCGGCCGCCCGGGCGCGACCTGACGCCGGCCCGACCAGCCCCGCCGACGACGCCCCGTTCGACGCCGACCAGTGGCGCCGCCTGGTCACCTACTACGTCAACTGCATGGAGCGCTCGGCCGCCCTGCGGTCCTTCATCGACCCACAGGCGGTCAGCACGTACGCTCCGGCACCGACCGGTGCCGAGGCGGTGTTCACGGCGGCCTCCCCGGTCCGGCTGACCGGCCGGGCCGCCGCGCTGGCCACCCGGGCCCGCGCCGACGGCAAGGAGTTGCAGTACGGCTATCCGGTCGTCGCGGTCCGACCCGCCAGGCAGCAGCCGGTACGGTTGACGCCGCTGCTGATCTGCGACGTCACGGTGGGCACCGACGACGTCGTGCACGCCTCCTTCCCGCCACGGCCCGGCCCGGCGCTGCTCGACCTGCTGCAGCTGTCCGACGTGGAGTCCGATGAACTGCTGCAACGGGTCGGACAGGTCTTCGTACCCGGTGACGCGGCGGCCCTCACCGCCACCGTCGACCTGCTGATGAAGACGTTCGGTCTGACTCCGGTGGCGGACATCGACCCGATGGCGCTGGTCGGCCCACCGCGTCCCGGGCCACTGGACCGGGTGCAGAACGCCGCACTGCTCTACTCCGTCGACGCCAAGGCCTCGCCACAGCAGCAGCTCGTCGTCGACCTCCAGGGCATGATCAAGAATCCCCGGCTCATCGACCGGACGGCGTTGGCAACCCTCGCGGCGGGCCCGGGCGAGGAGGCTCCGGTGCCGATCGCGACCGTCGCGCTGGCTCCGGCCAACGAGGCGCAGGAGGAGATCATCCGCGCCGCGATGTCGCAGCCATTGACCGTCGCGCAGGGTCCACCGGGGACGGGTAAGAGTCAACTGGTCACCGCGCTGCTCGCTACCGCCACCGCCGCCGGCCAGAGTGTGCTGATCGGCTCCACCAGCAACCAGGCGGTGGACGCGGTGTTCGGCCGGGTCGGCGAGCTGGTCGGTCCCGGGCTGGTGCTGCGCACCGGAAACAAGGAGCACCGGCTGCAGGAGCCGAAGCACATCGCCGACCTGATCGCCGCGTACCCGTCGGCCGAAAGCCACCTGGCGCCCGACGATCGGACACCGCTGTACGAACTCCGCCTGATCGCCGACGAGATCAACGGCCTGCGGCAGAGCCTGGACGATCAGCGGCTACTCGAACGCGATCTGGCCGACCTCGCGGCCGAGCGCCGACCGGGGCCGCGCCACGAACACCGTGCCGGCCGCGATGCCGCAACTGCCGGGCTGCCGGACGACGACGCGGCGCTCGCGCGGCTGTACCGACTCACCGACCGTGCGCTGACCAGCCGGTGGCTCGGCTGGTGGTATCGCTGGCGGCTGCGTCGGCACGGCACCGGCGACCCGGACACCATCCGGGCCCTCGGTGAACGTGCCGTCATCGAGCTGCGGTGGCGGGATTGCCGGCGACAGGCCGACGCGCTGCCCGCCGCCGAGACGTCCTGGCAACGGTTGACCGAACTCATCGGCGTCGAGCGGCCCCGGCGCAGCATCGACCTGCTGCGCGCCCAGATCGCCCGTCGGGTGACGTCGGGAGGCCGGCTGCTGCAGAACCGGGCCGACGAGATGGCCAAGGCCAAGCCGGACAGCTGGGCCTACTTCCCGGAGCTGCTCCGGGTGCTGCCGGGCTGGGCCGTCACGGCGCTGTCCGTGCGATGGATACGGCGGGAACCGGCCATGTACGACCTCGTCGTGATCGACGAGGCCGCGCAGTGCACCGTGCCGGCGATCCTGCCCATGCTGTACCGCGCCAAACGGGCACTGATCATCGGTGACCCCCGGCAGCTGCCACCCGTCGTCGAGCTTGCCGACGCCGACGATCTCGCCGAGCAGGCCAAGGCCGGGCTCGGCACCGGATGGTTGAACACCCGACGGCTGCGCTACGCACGCCATTCGGCGTACGACGCGTTCGCCGCAGCGGCTGGCTCGGCCTATCTGCTCGACGAGCACTACCGCTGCCACCCGGACATCGTCGACGCTCCGAACCGGGAGGTGTACCAGGGCCGGCTCACCGTGTTGACCGATCCGGCCCGACTGACCGCGCCCGCCGAACCGGCCGTACGGTGGCGCGACGTGCCGGGTACGTACAACTACGGACCGACCGGATCCGGACGCAACGACGTCGAGATCGCGGCGGTGGTGACCGAGGTGGCCGAACTTCGCGCGGCCTTCCCGGAGGCGTCCATCGGAGTGGTCACACCGCTCGCCGCGCAGCAGCGCGGCCTGAAGTCCGCGCTCCAGGCCGCCGGCCTGTCCGAGAACCTGCTCTGCGCGACCATCCACCGGTTCCAGGGCAGCGAACGCGACATCATGGTCGTTTCACCGGTCGGTGCCCACGGCATCGGTGACCGCACCCGGGACTGGCTCGCCCACCAGACGAACCTGTGGAACGTCGCCATCACCCGGGCCCGATCCCAGCTCGTCGTCGTCGGCGACCGGTCGTGGTGGTCGGGCCAACGGGGCCTGCTCACCGCCGTGGCCCTCGGCCACAGGTCGACCGCAGCGCTGCCGGACGCCGTCCCAGGGCCCGCCGATCAGCTGCACCGTGCCCTGCGCGAGGCCGGAGTCGCCGTACAGCGGGACATCGCCGTGGCCGGGCAGACCGCCGATCTCGTCATCCGGCAGGCCGGTCGGGAAATCGCCGTGTACGTCGACGACCCGGCCGGCGATCCGTCCGGCCGCGCCCTGCGCAAGGTCCTTGCCCGCCTCGACGTCGCCGCCCACCACGGCACCGTCCGCCGGGTGCCCGCGTGGCGTTGTCTGGCCGAACCGGAGCAGGTGGCTACCGAACTGTCCGAGCAGCTCCGTCACCCGGATGCGGCTGGCCACGGCGAGTTCGCCGTCGGCCCGCTCCAGTTCGTACGTTGATCCGGCCGTCAAGGGAACCGTCGTTGTCGTCAGATCGGCGCCGGGACAACTGTGTGGGTTCCCTCGGCGCCGCCGAGCCCTGATCTCGTCTGGCCATGTCATGGCTCACCGCCCCGACGCCGCGATCGTCGCCCACCCGCCGACGACAAGGTGAGAACCACCCCGAGGGCTGCGCCGGTGGCGTCCACCGGGGCGGCTACGGTCCCGTCGAAGGGCAACCGGTCCAGCGGCTCCCGCGCGCCGAGCAGCCGGATGTGCCACCGTTTAGGTCTCGGGTATCAGCCGAGAGTGACCAAGCGTCGATACTTACGGTCGTCAACGACCCACACCGCCAGGTCGGCGAGCGTCTGTCGTTGTCCGTCGCCGCCGGCCACGGCCCACACCGCCCCGGCGGGGCTCAGGCCCGCGCTGGTGGCGTGGTCGCGGGCTCCGGTGGCGACCGGCACCAGCGGCGGTGTGTCGGCCAACAGCAGGCGCAGGTTGCGTTCCCGGGCGGCGGAGTGCAGCCAGAACAGCACCGGCCACACCCGCCCCAGCCTGCCGAACAACTCCTCGTAGCCGGCCAGCTTGCGGGTCAGCACCGACAACTGCTCACCACCAGTATCGAACTCCACGAAGAACGGCGCCCCGACACCCCGCACCGTCCACAAGCCGTAGCCGTCCGGGCGTACCCGAGGCTGAAAGGCGCGCACCAGACCCGGATCCTCCGGCCGCGTGAACGCCCCCGAGCGTTGGCACGCCGCCTCCGACAACCACCGCACCAGACGGGCCTCAGGGTGGATGCGGGCGTAGCCGGCGAGGTCGGTGAAGAAACCGTTCACGCCGAGCCGGTGCTCCAAGGTCCGGCTCGACGTCCACCGGCGCCGCTCCACCCGGGCATGATCCCGACGCGGTGGCCGCTCATCACGGCCAGCGGCCACGACCTCCGCGCCGAGCTGGTCGATGACGTAGTGATACGGGTACGAGCCGCCGTCGGCGCGCTGCGGCCGGAACCGCCCCACCAGCCGCAACCGGTACAACGTCAGCAACCGGCGCTGACAGAAATCCAGCGACGGGAACAGGGCGTACGCGATCTGGAACGTGGTCAGCACCCCGTGGTCGTAGAGCCAGCCCAGCAACACCCGATCCCGGGCAGTCAACTGCGACTGCACCCGCAGAACCGGATCATCCATACACCATCACCTCCTCTCCGATACGCATACGACTCCAGGGGGAGAGACCCGAGACCAGCACAGGTCTGTCGCAGGACAACCAGCCCTCGCCGGCAGACCGCCCGACCTGCGGTGTGAGACCACACCAGGCGTCCGTCCGGGGGACCGGTCCAAGACCGACCCCAACCCGGACGGCAAGCCCGACCCCCGAACGGGGGTCAAGCCGGAAACTGTCACCGCCACCAGCCACGGCAGCGGCCGGAATCATGGGGGAACAACAACAGAAACTCCTTGTCGAAGACGACACCGACGCCAGCGGATCCGGCACCGGATGGATGAAAGCCGCAGACCGCGCCCGCCGGGCGGCAGGCGGCTCCCGACGGGCAGCGGTAGCGGCGGAACGCCCCCACTCCGAGGGCAAGGCAGCACGAACACCACTGTGGACATGCCAAGGAACGAGCCGTCCCGAAGCAGGGACGACCATGCGGCAACGCAGACGTGCAGGAAGACATGCGCGACGAGCAGCCGAACCGACACGCCGCCGGTTTTGGCAGGGACTGGTCGAGCACAGTTCAGAGACAGGGCAACACCGACGCGGTCAGTCACCAACGGCGCTGGCCACCCACCGGCTCACCCAGCCGGGAGAAGATCCTTCATGACGGTCCCCCTGTCGCTCATGACCATCGACGGCCTACCCACACCCGGCTCACAACGATCGACGACGCCCAGCGAAGGAGCACCACCAGACCAGCCGATCGAACCCGGCAGGCAGACCACCGAACGGTCGCACGCATCCCAGTACGCCCCACCAGCAGCACCCCGTCAACCACCATCGCCAGCCCGAGATCACGGCCCCTCCGGACCCGGCAGGACTCCCCCGGACCGGGCGACTCGGATCCGCATTGGCCAGGACGGAGATGCCGCCCGGAAAGGCGAGAAAGTCTTGACACGCATGAACTCTTGTCTCAATATGTGAGATGTCGATTCGTCGGCGAAGTTCATCCGGCTTGCACCGACGCCGGGCCGGCAGCGCTCGCCCGCGCTGGACGCACCTTCGACCGCGCGGACAACACGAGCAACCCACAGTGGATCGGCTACTTCCACGAAGCGAATCTCTCGGCCAAGTTCGGACGCTGCTTCGCCGCGCTCGGCTAAGGCACGCCCGCGGCAAGCAGTTCAACCTGGCATCGTTGGCGCTTGCCCACGTGCAGTCCGGTGAGCCGGAGCAAGCCGACGCGGTGGGGGTGCAGGCAGCACAAGCCGCTGAGAGTCTGAGCTCCGAACGGGCGCACGCATACCTCGCCACTCTCGCGGACCGCCTCACGCCGTACGCCGGGCTGCCGACGGCGCAGGAGTCTCCGCGCGCGTACGGCCGCTACTCCAAGCCGCCTAAATTCGCCCTGTCGCTCTGGCCAGCAGCACAGCGAGCAGACCGGCGACAGACCCCGCACCGACGATCTCCCCGGCGTGGATCCGTTGCTCTACCTCGGCCAGCGGGATCCAACCGATTCGCGCGGTCTCGTTGATGTCAGGCGCGGCGCCCGTGGGGTCGGCCCCTCGGGACAGGTAGATGATGTTCTGCTGGTCGATGGTGCCGACCATGGGCTGGAAGCCCAGCAGCGGCTCCATGCTTCTGGGCCGCCAGCCGGTCTCCTCCTCGACCTCCCGCGCCGCACAGACGACGGGGTCCTCGTCGCGGTCAAGGTAGCCACCCGGCAACTCCCAGACCCACCGGTCGATGATGAACCGGTGCCGCCACATCATCAGCACGCGGTCGGCCTCGTCCAGCACGATCACCATCGCGGCGGACGGCACCCTGAGTACGTACTGCTCGAACCGGACGCCGTCGGGTAGCTCGACGTCCGCGACGCTCAGCACGGCACGCCTCGTGTCGTCGATGACCCGCTCGTCGTGGATCGTCCACTCACTCGCCCGCCGAGCACCGGCTCCCATGTACCGCACCCTATCGCCGCGTTGCTGGTCCAACTCGCGATGCACGTTGATCCGGCTGGACGCGCCAGGCACAATCGCCAGGTGATCGCGAGCGTGTTCTTCGATGTGGGCGAGACCATCGTCGACGAGTCCCGTGAGTACGGGACCTGGGCGGACTGGCTCGGCGTCCCGCGGCACACCTTCTCGGCCGTCTTCGGCGCGGTCATCGCCCGTGGTTTGGACTACCGGGATACGTTCCAGGTGTTCCGGCCCGGGTTCGACCTCGCCGAGGAGCGGCAGCGCCGGGCCGATGCCGGGCAGCCGGAGCATTTCTCCGAGGAGAACCTGTACCCCGATGCCCGGCCCTGCCTGGCGGCTCTTCGGAAGCTGGGCGTGCAGGTCGGCCTGGCCGGCAACCAGACCGCCCGGGCCGAGACCATCCTGCGCGCGCTGGACCTGCCGGTCGACGTGATCGGCACCTCGGACGGCTGGAATGTCGAGAAACCCTCGGCCGCGTTCTTCGATCGCATCGTCGCGCAGGCCGGCTGCCCCGCCGCCCAGGTGCTGTACGTCGGCGACCGGCTGGACAACGACATCCGACCTGCACAAGCGGCCGGGCTCGCGACCGCCCTGGTACGACGCGGACCTTGGGCACATATCCTCGACGACCAGACCATCAGCGGCCGCTGCCTCTTCCATCTCGACTCGCTAGCCGAGCTGCCCGAGCTGGTACGCAGGCACAACGAGTCGGCCGCGTAGCTCCCCGGAAGAGCAGCCCGGCTGGTCGCGAGGGCGGCGGCGCGTTCGACGAACCGGCTCATCAGAAGAAGGCGTGGGCGGCGAGCTCGGCGTGGGTGGCCACCGCAGGTCCTGGCGGTCAGTGGTCGCGGCCGAGAAGGATGTGTGGATAGCCCTTGTTGACCGGTTGGCCCAGTTCGATATCAAGGGAGGCGATGAACGCGTTCAGGCGCTGCGTGGCGTCGCCGACGTCCACGGCCTCACCCTTGAACTCGAACTCGACGAAGTCGCCAGCGTCCACCACGTGGTCGAGGACGATCTCCACGTCGGGCAGGGTCCACGCCTCGCGGGTCTTGTCGACAGTCACGAGAGGTTGGAAGTCCAGAGATTCCAGCAGGAGGCGGACGGCCTCGGCATCCCCGACACGGGTCTCGTACTCGTCGGCATGGGTCTTGACGATGGCATCAACGGGGTGCCAGCGCTTGAAGTTGATCGACGCTCCGTGGTCTTCGTTGCGGATACGCAGCCACTCAGAGATCACCGTCGGAGCGAGAAAGTCGCGGTGCGGGGCGTTGTAGTAGGCGTCGACCTGTCGGGTGGGCTCGGCGGGTTTCGCGCCGATGTCGGTGAGTCTGGCCCTGAGGCGTACAACAGCCGGTCGTGTACGGACGGGAGCAGGTCGCGCATGGAACACCTCCGTGACGAACAGGGGTTGGGCATGGGCATGCGTCGCCAGCCCTGTGACAGCGGCGGGAAAGGAGCGGTGAATGGTGTGGAAGGGCGCGCTCAGGGCGGCGTGGTGGATCTGGCCCCGCCGTGGTGTCGGACGGGCCAGCCGAGGAACCGGTCGAACAGGTCCGTGGCGTCGCCGGTAGCGCTCGGGTTGAGCCGGTGCAGGTCGTCGATGGCCTCATAGAGCCGGCCGGCCATATGGAGGAAGAGACCGATAGCGTTGTCGCGGTACTCGGCGATCAGTGCCAGCCGCGCTTGTCCGCAGGGCCACGGCTGCCCGCAACGGCGGCACAGCCAGAGCGGACGCAGCGGCAGATGCTCCGTCGGTACTGCCCGGCCCAGTTCCGCCGGTCTTGCTCCGTTGCCGATCATCAGCGGTCGCGCTTCCGCGCCTGCTGCTCGAACACGATTCGCCAGACGTGCGTCAGCAGCGGCAGATCGGCCACCGGCCGTTCCACCGGTTGATCGCGATCCGTGAGGTCCCGGGACAGTTCACCGGTCGCGGCATACCGCGAGATATACACGGTCATGGCCGACCCCGGACCGGCGCTGGCCTCGGTGCGTGGTGGGGGGGGGGGGGGGGGGGGGGGGGGGGGGAGGGGGGGGGGGAGGGGGGGGGGGGGGGGGGGGGGGGGAGGGGAAGGGTGGAG
>NZ_JBSWXD010000038.1:0-44365 GCF_056160425.1 Micromonospora sp. ABR4_055 | reverse complement strand
GTGCTGGTCACCGCGACCGGCCCGACCGCCCGCGGCGTCCGCGCCGAACTCGACCGGGCCGAACCCGACCGAGCCGAACCGGACCGGGCCGGGGCTCAGCCGCCGACGTAGGCGGCGAGGTGCTCACCGGTCAGCGTCGAACGGGCCGCGACCAGGTCGGCCGGGGTGCCCTCGAAGACGATCCGACCACCGTCGTGACCGGCACCCGGCCCCAGATCGATGATCCAGTCGGCGTGTGCCATGACCGCCTGGTGGTGCTCGATGACGATCACCGACTTCCCGGCGTCGACCAGCCGGTCGAGCAGGCCGAGCAACTGCTCGACGTCGGCCAGGTGCAGGCCGGTGGTCGGCTCGTCGAGAACGTAGACGCCGCCCTTCTCCGCCATGTGGGTGGCCAGTTTCAGCCGCTGCCGCTCGCCGCCGGACAGGGTGGTGAGCGGCTGGCCGAGGGTGAGGTAGCCGAGCCCGACGTCGGCGAGCCGACGCAGGACGGCGTGCGCGGCCGGGGTGCGGGCGTCGCCGGACGCGAAGAACTCCTCAGCCTCGGCCACCGACATCGCCAGCACCTCGCTGATGTCCCGGCCGCCGAGCTGGTACTCCAGCACCGCCGCCTGGAACCGCCGGCCCTGGCAGTCCTCGCAGACGGTGGCGACGCCGGCCATCATCGCCAGGTCGGTGTAGATGACCCCGGCACCGTTGCAGGTCGGGCAGGCGCCCTCCGAGTTGGCGCTGAACAGCGCCGGCTTGACCCCGTTGGCCTTCGCGAACGCCTTGCGGATCGGGTCGAGCAGCCCGGTGTACGTCGCCGGGTTGCTGCGCCGAGAGCCTCGGATGCCGGTCTGGTCGATCGACACCGCCCCCGCGTCGGCCGGGATCGACCCGTGCAGCAGCGAACTCTTGCCGGAGCCGGCGACCCCGGTCACCACGACCAGCACACCGAGCGGGATGTCGACGTCGACGTCGCGCAGATTGTTGGCGTTCGCGCCACGGATCTCCAGCGTGCCGGTGGGCTCGCGGACCGTCTTCTTCAGGTTGGCCCGGTCGTCGAGGTGGCGGCCGGTGACGGTGACGCTGGCCCGCAGCCCGTCCACGGTGCCTTCGAACATCACCTCGCCGCCGGCGGTGCCGGCTCCGGGGCCGAGGTCGACGACGTGGTCGGCGATCGCGATCGTCTCCGGCTTGTGCTCGACGACCAGCACCGTGTTGCCCTTGTCCCGCAGCCGCAGCAGCAGGTTGTTCATCCGGGCGATGTCGTGCGGGTGCAGCCCGATGGTCGGCTCGTCGAAGACGTAGGTGACGTCGGTCAGTGACGACCCGAGATGCCGGATCATCTTGGTGCGCTGCGCCTCACCGCCGGACAGGGTGCCCGCCGGGCGGTCCAGCGAGAGGTAGCCGAGGCCGATCTCGACGAACGAGTCGAGGGTGTGCCGCAGCGCGGTCAGCAGCGGTGCGACCGACGGCTCGGCCAGCGCCTGGACCCACTCGGCGAGGTCGCTGATCTGCATCGCGCACGCGTCGGCGATGTTGATCCCGTTGATCTTCGACGACCGGGCCGCCTCGTTCAGCCGGGTGCCGGCGCAGTCCGGGCAGGTGGTGAAGGTGATCGCCCGCTGCACGAACGCCCGGATGTGCGGCTGCATCGCGTCGACGTCCTTGGCCAGGAACGACTTCTGGATCCGCGGGATCAGGCCCTCGTACGTCACGTTGATGTTGTCGACCTTGATCCGGGTCGGCTCCTTGTACAGCAGGTCGTGCAGCTGCGACCTGGTGAACTTGCGGATCGGTTTGTCCGGGTCAAAGAAGCCGCAGCCGCTGAAGATGCGCCCGTACCAGCCGTCGACGCTGTAGCCGGGGATGGTCAACGCGCCCTCGTTGAGCGACTTGCTGTCGTCGTACAGCGCGGTCAGGTCGAAGTCGGTGACCGATCCCCGGCCCTCGCAGCGCGGGCACATGCCGCCCAGTCGGGTGAAGGTCTGCTTCGTGGTCTTGCTGGCGCCGCGTTCGACGGTGATCGCCCCGCTGGCCCGCACCGACGCCAGGTTGAAGGAGAACGCGTTGGGCGGGCCGACGTACGGCTGACCGAGCCGGCTGAACAGGATCCGCAGCATCGCGTTGGCGTCGGTGGCAGTGCCGACCGTGGACCGCGGATCGCCGCCCATCCGCTCCTGGTCGACGATGATCGCCGTGGTCAGCCCGTCGAGCACGTCGACCTCGGGCCGGGCCAGCGTCGGCATGAACCCCTGTACGAATGCGCTGTACGTCTCGTTGATCAGGCGCTGCGACTCGGCGGCGACCGTGCCGAACACCAGCGAACTCTTGCCCGAGCCGGAGACCCCGGTGAACACCGTCAGCCGGCGTTTCGGGATCTCGACGCTGACGTCCTTGAGGTTGTTGACCCGCGCGCCGTGCACCCGGATCAGGTCGTGACTGTCGGCGGGGTGCGGGGTGGACGGCCGCTCCCCCGAGGCGGTGGCCCTGCTCATCGAGAATCCCTACCTATCGAGTCTGCTGGATGCGGATCAGGTTGCCGGCGGGGTCACGCACGGCACAGTCGCGGACCCCGTACGGCTGCTCGGTCGGCTCCTGGACGATGTCCGCGTCGCCGGCCTGCAGCCGCTCGAAGACCCCGTCGAGGTCGCTGGTGGCCAACAGGATGCCGGCGTAGGTGCCCTTGGCCATCATCTCGGTGATGGTACGGCGCTCGTCGTCGGTGATGCCGGGGTCGACACCCGGCGGGTGCAGCACGATGGCGGTGCCGGGCTGGTCGACCGGGCCGACGGTGAGCCAGCGCATCCCGTCGTAGCTGACGTCCAGGCGCAGCTCGAAGCCGAGCAGGTCGCGCCAGAAGGCCAGCGCGGCGTCGGCGTCGGCGTGCGGCAGGAAGCTGGAGTGAATCGTGATGTCCATGCCGGTCACGCTAGTTGCGCCGCCGGAACCCGCGCTTCTCGATTCCTGATCGGTCTGGTTACCTGTTTTGCCAGGCAGGCGGGCATCTCCGGGCGGGCGGAGCCGGCCCGGCGCCGGTACACGCTGGGCGGGACGCCGACCAGCTCGGTGAACCGGGTGCTGAAGGTGCCCAACGAGGAACAGCCGACCGCGAAACAGACGTCGGTGACGCTCAGGTCGCCCCGGCGCAGCAGCGCCATCGCGCGTTCGATGCGCCGGGTCATCAGGTACGCGTACGGCGACTCGCCGTAGGCACGCCGGAACTCGCGGCTGAGGTGCCCGGCCGACATGTGCACGCCACGGGCCAGGGCCTCGACGTCGAGTGGCCGGGCGTACTCCCGGTCGATCCGGTCGCGCACCCGGCGCAGCCGCGCCAGGTCGCCCAGGTGCTGCTCATGCCTCACGCTGCCGGTCACCTGCGCGATGCTGCCACACCCCGCCGACAAACTCCCGCCCGGCGGGGCCAAACCTACGGTGCGGCGGGAGCGTAGCGCGCGTTCGGCATGTGAACGACACGTAGGAAGGCGGGCAGGCGCCACGGTCGCGGCCCTCCGACGACGACGTCGCGACGCATCGCGGCCACGGCGGTGCCGGTCCGGCCGAAGAGCATCAGGTTGAACCGGGCCGGACGGAACCGCAGCCGGACGTCGACCGGGTCGTCCGGTGGGGCGAGCCGGATCCGTCCGTCACCGAGCACGACGGTTGCGGTCGGGGTGTACGCGGAACGGAACTGCACCGCGATCGGCCGTTTCGGCATTGCCCGCGAGGTGTCCAGCAGGACGCCGTAGTCGTGGTGCAGCATCCCGAGGAAGAACTGGTCGAAGTACAGCGACGCGTAGTCGTCGGGCATCGACCAGGGGCGGCGCAACACCCGGGCGATGTCCCAGCCGTGCACCAGCAGCTCGTTGACCAGGTGCGCCACCATGCCGGCGATCGGCACCCGCGCGTCACCCAGCCACTGGACGGTCCTTTCCGGCGGCAGCTGGGCGGTCGCCGCGAGGATCGCGTCGGTCGCCTCGCCGAGCAGTTCGGCGAGGCGAGCCGGGTCGCGTTCGGTGAAGTGCCGCAGCACATGGTCGTTGACGTCGGCGACGGTGTCGACGTTCGCGGCGGACAGGGCCGCGCGGATGTCGGGGATCTGCAGCGGCGGCTCGTCACCCTCGACGAGGGTGACGTACAGCATCGCGATGCTCACCACGTGCGCGGCGGTGTCCGACACCGTCCAGTCGCGGGTCGCCATCGCCTTCGGCTGACTGTCGACTGTCAGCAGTGATTGGAATCGGTCGGTGAGGACACTCAACGCCGTACGGGCCAGGGTCCAGCGGTCAACGGGCACAACGAAACTCATCCGGTGATCGTGGCACCGGCTGCGTCGACAGTGTTCCTTGACGTTGCGCGTTTCATGCGCGATTTCCGATGAGCCGACCCTGGCCGGGGTCGCGCCTGGCGACGACACGGGCGAGGGTGCGCAGCATGGTACGGACGAAGCGGTCGAAGACACGGTCGGGCAGAATCCGCCGGGCCGCCAGGATCACCCTGGCGGCCCGGCCGACGGGGTAGCGGGTCCGTGGCCGGCGGGCGCGCACCGCTCTGGCGACGGCGTCGGCGACCACCGAGGGCGGCGACGCCGGGCCGTCCTCGACCGCGAGGATGGCCGCGCCAAGTGCCGCCTGGTCGGCGTACGGGCCGCGACCCGAGGTGTCGAGGAGATGCTGGCCGGCGATGGCGGGCCACTCGGTGGCGATCGCACCGGGCTGGATGACGACCACGTCGATGCCGAGTGGGGCGAGCTCCATCCGCATCGAGTCGCTGAGTCCTTCGACGGCGAACTTGGTGGCGTGGTACCAGCCGCCGAGCGGCTCGTGGATCTTCCCACCGATTGACGAGATGTTGACGATGCGTCCACTGCCCTGCCGGCGCATCTGCGGCAGCACGAGTTGCGTCAGCCGGGCCAGGCCGAACACGTTGACGTCGAACTGGCGGCGGGCCTCGTCCAAGGGCACGTCTTCGACCGCGCCGAACGAACCGTACCCGGCGTTGTTGACCAGCACGTCGACCCGCCCGGATTCGGCCAGCACCTGTTTGACGAGGTCGACCAGCGCGGCGTCGTCGGTGATGTCGGCCCGCACGGGCCGGATGCCGACGTCGGCCAACGGGGTGATCCGGTCGAGCCGGCGGGCGACGGCGTAGACGTGGTAGCCCATGGCGCGCAGCTTGCGGGCGGTGGCCTCGCCGATGCCGGAGGAGGCGCCGGTGACGACGGCGACCTTGTCGCTCATGATCTCTCCCTTGGTAACCAACTAGATAGTTACATCATCGGCGCTACCCGCGCAGTTGTCAACCAACCAGTTGGTTTTGGGTAGGCTGGCGGCATGGTCCGCGACTCCACCGCCACCAAGCACCGGATCCTCGACGCCGCCACCGTCGAGTTCGCCGCCCACGGCCTGGCCGGCGCCCGGGTCGACCGGGTGGCCGAGCGCGCCGGCGCCAACAAGCAGCTGATCTACGCGTACTTCGGCAGCAAGGAACGGCTCTTCGACACCACCCTCGCCACCCACCTGGAGCGCTTCATGAAAGCGGTGCCCTTCGACGCAGACGACATACCCGGCTACGCCACCGCGATGTTCGACTTCGGCGTCACGCACCCGGACCTGCTCCGACTGCTGCAGTGGCACACCCTCGAACGGCCCGGCGAGCTCGCCCGGATGGAGCAGAACCACCACACGACCCGACGGAAACTGGCCGCCCTGGCCGAGGCCCAGGCCGCCGGCCTGGTCGACGACACGCTCCCGCCCGCCGAACTGCTCGCCGTCGTTCTCGCCGTCGCCCGGGCCTACGACGATCCGGCGCCGACGTCGGTGGCCGCGCGCCGGGCCAGCGTGACCACCGCCGTACGCCGGCTCGTCACCCCCGGCCCGCGCCCGTAGAGCCAGCTCGTCACTCCGCCCGCGACCGTAGGACCCGGCGACCCGGGTCCGGCGCGCCGCCGGTCCGCGACATCGAAACGGTTGTGCCGGGAACCAGCGATGCCGTTGCACCGACTACTCCTATCGGACCCCGGGACATATTATTGACTAACGTCTATCTGGAGTGCTCCGTGCCGCGACCCCGCATGCTTGCCGCCGTCCTCGCCGCGTCGATCGGACTCACCACAGCCTGCAGCGCTGACTCCGGTGGTGGCGCCACCTCGACGACGTTGCGGATCGGGTTGGGCACCGAGTCGGGCGCACTGGACCCGCACGCGTTCACCGGCAACTTCCTGCTCCTCGACGCCATCTACGAGCCACTGGTCAGCTACGGCGAGGACGGGCAACTGGAGCCGGGCCTGGCCGAGTCCTGGACGGTGGCACCGGACGGACGGCAAGTGAGTTTCGACCTACGCGACGACGTGCACTTCACCGACGGGACGCCGGTCGACGCCATGGCCGTCAAGTGGAACTTCGACCGGTGGGTGGGCAACGAACGCTTCTCGTTCTTCCGGGCCTCGCAGGTCGTCTCCGCTGTGGACGCCCCGGATCCGGACACGGTCGTGCTCACCCTGTCCGAACCGTACGAACCGCTGCTGCAGGAGTTGTCGATCGTCCGTCCTGTCCGGCTGCTCAGCCCGGAGTCCGCCGACGCCGACGGCACCTTCCAGGACCCGGTGGGCACCGGGGCGTGGAAGCTGGTGTCCAACGGCGCCACCGGCACCGTGCTGGAGCGCAACGACGACTACTGGGGGCCGAAGCCCAGTCTGGAACGGCTCGAGTTCAAGGTGATCCCGGATTCGCAGGCCCGCGTCGACGCACTCACCAACGGCGAGATCGATCTGATCGGCGGCGCCTACCTGGCCCCGATCACGCCGGTGGAGGCGCAGTCCTTGCGCGATCGCGCCGGCGTACGGCTGATCACCGGCGCGGCGGACGTCTCGATCCTGCTCGGGTTCAACCCCGACGGCCCCGCCGGCGACCGGGCGGTCCGAGAGGCCGTCGGCCGGGCGATCGACACCGAGGCGTTAGCGACGGCGTTGTTCCTGGGCCAAGCGGAACCGGCCCGTCGGGTGTTCCCGCCGAGCGTGCCGGACTCCGGTACCGATCTGCCGGTCGGCTTCGACCGGGCCGCCGCAGGGCGGGTGCTAGACACCGCAGGCTACCTCCGCGAAGGGGAGATCCGGACCCGCGACGGCGAGCCGCTGTCGTTGCGGCTGCTCATCCCGGCCGCACCGGCCGAGGGGCAGCTCGATCCGCGCACCATGGCCGCCGCGATCGCCGCCGCTCTGCAGGAGGTGGGGATCGGCGTGGAACTGGTCCCGGTCGACGCCGCCGCCTACTACGACGAGCGGGCCGAGGGCAGGTACGACCTGACCTTCTTCGAAACCCTCGGCGCCCCGTACGACCCGTCCAGCTCGATCGTGTCCCTGTTCACCGACGGGGCCCGGGCGCCGCTGTGGGTGACGCCGACCACCGAGGACCTGGTCGACAAGGCGTTGTTCGCCACCGACCCCGCTGAACGTTCCGTGGCCTACCAGGACCTCTACGAGGCGGTGGCCGCTGATACCGGGTTCGTCCCGTTGGTGTACCGGCCCCGACTGTGGGCGGTGCGCGACGGGGTGAACGGCTTCGCGGTGCCGCCCACCGACGTGGATCTGGAACTGACCGGAGTCACCGTCGGGTGAGCGGATCCGGGCGGCCACGGACCGTCGGCGGCCACCTCGTACGGTGGACCGTCGACACCGTCGGCGTGCTGCTCGCGCTGTCAGCCGGAACGTTCGCGCTGGTGCTGCTGGCCCGCGGCGATCCCGCCGCGGTGCTGGCAGCCACCCGGGCCGGCCGGCCGGCGACTCCGGAGCAGGTCGAGGCCGTCCGCTCCGAACTTGGGCTGGACGCTCCCGCCCCGGTGCGGTACCTACGGTGGCTGGCCGACGCCGCCACCGGCGACTTCGGACTGTCGCTGCGGACGAACCTGCCGATCGGCCCCGAGGTCGCCGACCGGCTGGCCGTGACGGCGGGGCTGGTGGCGGGATCGGTCGTGGTGGCCGTGGTGGTGGGGATGACGGTCGGCGTCGCCGGGGCGGTGGCCGGGCGGGGACCGCTGCGTGGGGTACTGCGGATCGGGGCGCTGCTGGCGACGTCGGTGCCGGCGTTCTGGCTGAGCTACCTCCTGGTTCTGCTGCTGGCTCTACGGTGGCAACTGGTGCCGACGTCAGGCATGGCCGGTCCCGCCACCTGGGTGATGCCGATGGCGGTGCTCGGGCTGCCGGCGGCCGGAGTGCTCAGCCGGGTGGTGGCGGTCACGTTACGGGAAGCGATCGACCGGCCGTACGTCCTGGCGGCGCTGGCCCGGGGCAGCGGGCCGATGTCGATCGTGCTCCGCGACGGTCTGCCGAACGCGGCCGGGCCGATCCTGTCCGTAACCGGGGTGATCATCGGCGGTCTGCTGGTTGGCACGGTCGTGGTGGAACAGATCTTCGGCTGGCCCGGTCTCGGGGCGTACTTCGTCCACGCCGCCGCCGCCCGTGACGTGCCGGCCCTGCAGGCCAGCGCGCTCGTGCTCGGCGGCGGCTTCATCCTGGCCAACCGGCTCGCCGACGTCGTGCAGGTCCTCGTCGATCCCCGGGCCCGGTCGGGGGTCGGATGACGGCCGGACATGGAAAGTGGACGATGCCCGCCCCGGTACGGACGGCGCTGGTCGGCCTGCCGTTGGCCGGGTTCGCGATCGTGGGGCTGCTCGCACCGGTGCTGGCGCCGGCCGACCCGGCGGCCAACGATCTGTCGGCCAGTCTGCTGCCGCCGTCGGCGGCCCATCTGCTCGGCACCGACCAGCTGGGCCGTGACCAGCTCAGCCGGCTCCTGCACGGTGCGCGAATCTCACTCGCCGTCACGGCGGCGGTCCTGCTGGTCTCGGTGACCATCGGGGTGCTCGCCGGCGCTGTCGCCGGATACCTGGGTGGCTGGGTCGACCGAATCGTCGCCCGGGTCATCGACATGGCGGTCTCGCTACCGGGAATGCTGGTGGCGCTGGCGGTCATCGGCATACGTGGCCCCGGTGTGGAGAATCTCGTCGTCGCGATGTCGCTGTGGACGTGGGCCCCGTACGCGCGGATCGCCCGCGCCCGCGTCGCGGGTCTGCGGGCCAGTCCGCACCTGGACGCGCTGCGGCTGCTCGGCGCCGGCCCGGTGCGCGTCATCGGCCGTCATCTGCTGCCGAGCGCCCTCGCCCCGTGCCTGGTCTATGCCAGCACCGACGTCGGCTCCATCGTGCTCGGCGTCGCCACGCTGAGCTTTCTCGGCCTCGGCATCCCACCACCGCAGGCGGAGTGGGGACAGATGCTCATCGAAGGGCGCCCCTACCTTGCCTCCGCCTGGTGGCTGGCCTACCCGCCCGGTATCGCGATCACCGCCGTCGTGTTCGCGAGCAACCTGCTCGGCGAACGGCTGGCGGTCGGCGACGAGCGCCCGTCGGTGCTGCGTTGGATACTTCCGGCCCGGCTGCGGGTGCCGCGACCCAGGCGGCCGGGGCCCGGGGTGCCCGCAACCGGCAGCACGGAGACCACGGCCACCGTCACGTCGAGGGCCGCTGCCGACGACGACGTACTGCTGCGGGTGCGGAACCTGTCCGTAGCCTATCCACGTGCCGGCGGCTTCCGGCGCGCCGTCGCCGACGTCTCCTACGCGGTACGCCGTGGCGAGACGCTGGCGATCGTCGGCGAGTCCGGCAGCGGCAAGACCACCTCCGCGTTGGCGCCCTTCGGGCTGCTGGACCCGAGCGCGCTAGTCTCCGGTTCTGCGCAGCTGCGGACCGGGCCAACGGCACGTGAGCTCGTCGGACTCGCCCTCCTGCAACGCCGCCGGGTCAACGGCCGCCGGGTCGGGGTGGTGTTCCAGGACAGTCTCGCCGTGTTCGATCCGCTGCGCAGCATCGGCGCGCACGTCGACGAGGCGGTCCGCAACGCGGGCGGCCGGGGCCGGCGGGCGGCGGTCCGCCGGGTCAGTGAGGACCTGCTGCGTCTGGCTGGTCTGCCCGACCCGACGGCGGTCGCCGGCCAGTATCCTCACCAGCTCTCCGGCGGGATGCGGCAACGGGTCCAGATCGCCGTCGCAATCGCCGGTGAGCCGGAGCTGCTCGTCGCCGACGAACCAACCTCCGCGCTCGACGTCACCGTCCAGGCGCGCCTACTCGACCTGCTCGGGCAGCTCCGCGACGAGCTGCGTATGGCCATGGTCGTCGTCAGCCACGATCTGGCGGTGGTCACCCGGCTGGCCGACGCCGTGGCCGTGATGTACGCCGGCCGGATCGTGGAGTACGGGCCGCTCGACTCCGTGGTCCGTCATCCCGACCATCCGTACACGCGGGGTCTGCTCGACGCCGTGCCGCGTCCCGGTGCGGCGCCGGGCACCCGGTTCCGCACCATGGCGGGACGCTCCGGTGCCGGGCCGGACGACACGTCAGGTTGCGCGTTCGCTCCCCGGTGTCCGATCGCCGTAGCCGGATGCGGGCACGAGCAGCCCGTGCTGTTGGCGGTGGGAGCGGACCCGGCGCACCGGTCGGCGTGCCCGCCGACCCGGACGGCCGACGCGTCGCTGCGGCGCGTGGCAATCGGTGACCTGGACGGAGACTGACCGATGTTGGAGATCGAACAGCTCACCGCCGACCACCCCCGGCGGCACGGCCGGGGCCGGCTCAGTGTGGTCGAGGACGTCACGCTCCGGGTCGCCGCCGGTGAGATCGTCGGGCTCGTCGGCGAGTCGGGCTGCGGCAAGACAACTCTCGCCCGCGTGGCCACCGGACTGCACCGGCCCCGGGTCGGCTCGGTGCGGTTCGAGGGTGTCGACATCCACGCCCTGCGCGGTCGCGCGCTGCGGGCACACCGACGACAGGTCCAGATGGTGTTTCAGGACCCGTACCTGACCCTCAGCCCTGTCCAGACGGTGCGCCAGGCCGTCGCCGAGCCGCTGCGCATCCACCGGATCGGCGACGGCCGGTCCCGCGCCGCACGGGTGGAGGAGGTGCTCGACCTCGTCGGGCTCGGCCCCGGGGTCGGCGGACACCGGCCCCGGCAGCTGTCCGGCGGTCAGCAGCAGCGGGTGGCGATCGCCCGCGCGCTGGCGCTGGGACCACGCCTGCTGGTGTGCGACGAACCCGTCACCGCACTCGACGTCTCGGTGCAGGCGAAGATCCTCAACCTGCTGTGCGATCTGCGCGACCGGCTCGGCCTGGCCTGCCTGTTCATCTCCCACGATCTCGCCGTCGTCCGGCAACTCGCCAACCGCGTCGCGGTCATGCGGCGCGGCCGCATCGTCGAGCAGGGACCGACCGGGCAGGTCACCGGCGGCCCGCGCCATCCGTACACCCGGGCGCTGCTCGCGGCGACCCCCACCATCGACCTCGGCGCCACCGACCGGCCACGACGTCACGCGTCCGAGCCGGCCGGGTTGTCGTAGACGGTGACGTGGGTGCCGGTGCCGAGGTAGGGCTCCCGGCGCCAGCCACCCCAGCGGTGCCGACGGCGCAGACCGGCGAGGCGGGCCATCAGGTCGAGCTCGGACGGCCAGGCGTAGCGCATCGACACCGGGGCCAGCCGCATCCCGTCGTTGCTGATCAGGATGTGCTGGCCGTCGAAACGCTGGTCTACGGGGTCGTGGCGGACCGCGACCAGGCGGACGTGGTCGTGGTCGACACGGTGGGCGTCGACGCTCTGCTGCCGCTGGTAGCGGGCGAGGTCGGGCACCAGGCACTCCAGCACGAACAGCCCGCCCGGCAGCAGTCGTCGGGCGACGTTGGCGAAGCACCGCACCTGCTCCTCCTGGGTCATCAGGAAGAAGAAGGTGGTGAAGACGACGAAGACCATGGCGAACCGGTCGTCGGTGCCGGGATCGACGTCGGCCATGTCGCCGATGGTGACGGGAATCCGGTCGCCGCCTGGCTTGGCCCGCATCCGGGCCACCATCGCCTCGGAGGCGTCGATGCCCCGCAGATCGATCCCGCGACCCGCCAACGGAACGGTGACCCGGCCGGTGCCGACCGCCAGTTCGAGGACCGGCCCGGCCGGCCCGTGCCCGATCAGGTCGGCCAGGCAGTCGACGGCATCGGTCGGGTCGAGGTCGGCGTGCCACTCGTCGTAGACGTCGGCGTTGCGCTCACCGTAGGTCTCCGGTCCGTACGTGGTCATGAGGCTCCTGTCCGAGGCTTCAGTGCAGCGGTCGCATGTCGTGGGTGACGGTGCCGGCGGCGGCCAGCGAGTGGTAGAGCCCGATCTCGGCGGTGGGCCCTTCGGCCATCACCAGGGCGGTGCAGCCGCGTTGGTCGGCGAGGTGGACGATCCGGTCACCGGGCTGGGCGGTCGGGAAGAACTCCGGGCCGCCGGGGAACATCGGTAGCCGTTCGGGTCCGCGCCAGCCGGCGAGTCGGCCGGCCGCCGGTGGATGCAGGAACGTCATGCCGTAGCCACGGTCGGCACTCAGTGGTGCGTCGAGCAGCCGGGGCCGTCGGCCGAGCGCGGTGTCGGTCACCGCCGCGTACACGTTCACCCCGAGCGACCGGCACATCATCTCCCCGATGACCGCCCCGGCGATCCGGCCGTTGATCTCCACGACCTCGGGGCCGGCCGGGGTGTGGGCGAACTCGGTGTGTGCCACGCCGTCGGTGAACCCGACGGCGGCGAGGACCTCCCCGATC
Source organism: Micromonospora sp. ABR4_055 (assembly GCF_056160425.1). Classification (NCBI taxonomy): domain Bacteria; kingdom Bacillati; phylum Actinomycetota; class Actinomycetes; order Micromonosporales; family Micromonosporaceae; genus Micromonospora; species Micromonospora sp. ABR4_055. The sequence goes on along the minus strand of NZ_JBSWXD010000038.1, from coordinate 31,765 downwards.
CAGGTCGCCAGCCGCTCCGACTCGGCTGGCGGGAGCGCGACTGGAAAAGCGACGGCCTCCTCCCGACGGACCGGCTCGGGGGTGTGAATGTGCACGGCGATCCCGAGCAGTCTGGTGTGCCCACGCCAGCTGACGGTCTCGGCGCTGTACACCGGGCCCGGGAAGTACGGTTCGACCACCAGGTGTCGACCCAGCAGGGTGGCTTCGGCGACCTCGCGGGCGGTCCGGTCGCGTTCGGCGTCGTCGCGGATCAGCCACACCGACCGGGACGATGTGCCCGCCGAGTCCTTCACTATCACCGGGTAGCCGATCGCCGCGACCGCCCCGGCGACCGCCTCGCCGGTGGGCTCCACGCGGAGCGCGTCGGCGCGGCTGAGTCCGGCCCGGTGCAGCAGGGTACGGACCTGTGCCTTGTCCCGCAGAGTGTGGGCTACCTGCGGGCCGAGCGTGGCCAGGCCGTACCGGGCCGCCAGCGTCGCACCGGGCAGCATCCACGTGTCGGTGGAGTTGACCAGCCCGGCGAGGTCGGGCAGCCGGTCGAGCACGGCGGCGCAGGCGGCCACGTCGGTGGTGTCGACGTCGATCACCGTCACGTCGTCGGGTCCGAGCCGGTCGAGTTCGTACGCGTAGATCGACCGGTCCCCGGTGAGCAGGCACAGCCGGTGCCCGGACTCGGCGGCGGCGTCGCGCAGCCGGGCGAGGCCGAACGTCAACGCCTCCAGCGACACGATGGTCACGCCCCCGCCTCCTCGGCCTGCCGGGGACGGCTCGCCTGCGCAGGACGGCTCGCCTGCACGATCAGCCGCTGCGCGTGATTGTCGTACGGTTCACCGGCGAAGCCGCCGAAGCAGGTGATGCCGGTGAATCCGGCGGTGTCCAGCATGGTGCGGATCTCGGCGGCGCTGTAGACGAACTGTTCGAAGTACGCGTGCCGGGCGGTGTCGCCCCGGATCAGGGTCCAGTCGCTACGAAACCGGGTCCAGTCGTCCAGGATGGTGTCCCGCATGACCAGATGTCCGCCGCTCACCTCGACGACCTTCGGGGTGCCCGCCCACCGGGCGAAGATCTCCTTGCTGAACAGATCCAGCAAAAGTCGCCCGCCTGGCACCAGGCTCTGCCAGGCGTTGCGCAGTACGAGCTGGTTCTGGGCCGGGTCGGTGAAATACCCGAACGAGGTGTACATGCTGATGATCAGGTCGTAGCTGTCCCGCTCGACGAACTCCCGCATGTCGGCGCGGACCAGACGTAGCGTCACTCCGGCCTGCTCGCCGGCGAGGTCGGCTCGGTCCAGCATGGTCGCGCTCAGGTCCACCCCGGTGACCCGGGCACCGCGTGCGGCGAGCGGCACGGCGTAGGTACCTGGACCGCAGCCGAGGTCCAGCACTCTGGTCCCGGCTGCGACCTCCAGCAGCGGCGAGGTCGCCACCCAGTTCCGGGCCTCCTGCTGACGGTGCGGGGCGAACAACGCGCCGGCGAAGTCCACCCAGAACCCGTCGTCTGCAAACCACTCCATCGGCAGCTCCGAACTCATGCGACGACTGACGCCTTACAGGTCGCTCAACGACGTGCGGAAGTTCCCCGCCGACCGAAGAAAACTGATCACCTCCACATCAGGGTGAAGCAAATGAATCCTGGATCATTATATCGATGTCGGACATTGTCCAGCGCTCGACTGCCAGCGTCCTGATTCGCACGACAACAGGAACCAATCCACCACTCGGAGCGACCAACATGTCAACGGAACGCCTCGACACCGAGCAGACACATTCCCTGACGACAATGTGATGAACATCAGAGGAGCGATCAGCCCATGCCGTCCACGGGCCCGTCGACGCCCCCGCCGCCGGTACACCTGCACGTCACAGACGCCATCAAGACACCGAGCCTCATCCGCCTGTCGGACACCATGATCCTGGCCCGGTTCGAGACCCTGAAGGTCTACGCCGCCCTCGGCGCGGTACGGGCCCTGCTGGCGGCGGGGACCGTCCGCCCCGGCGACACCCTCGTCGACAGCTCCAGCGGAATTTACGCCCTCGCGCTGGCCATGGCCTGTCACCGGTACGGACTGCGCTGCCACATCGTCGCCTCGACCACGGTGACCCCGACCATCCGGTCGCAGTTGGAGATCCTCGGCGCCACCGTGCACCAGATGCCCGTCGAGAGCGATCTGCGACTGGACCAGCACCGACGCGTGGCGCGGGTACGGGAGCTCCTGCGCGCCAACCCCGGCATGCACTGGATGCGCCAGTACCACGACCCGGTGCACCGACTCGGCTATGCCGAACTGGCGACACTCGTCCGGGCCGCCGTACCGCAGGTCCCGCTGACCCTCGTCGCCAGCGTCGGCACCGGTGCGTCCAGCGCCGGACTGATTCTGCCGATCCGCGCCCACGACCCGTCGACCCGGCTCGTAGGTGTCCAACCGTTCGGCAGCGTCAGCTTCGGCAGTGAACGGTTTCCGGATCCGGACGCGATCATCGCCGGGATCGGCAGCGCCATCCCTTTCGACAACGTCCACCACGAACTGTACGACCAGGTGCACTGGATCGGCTTTCGCCACGCCATGGCCGGCACCATCGCGCTGATGCGGTCTCATGCGGTCTTCGCCGGCCTCTCCACCGGTGCGGCGTACCTCGCAGCGCGGTGGGAGGCCCGCCGCCACCCGGAACGGGTGCATCTGCTGATCGGAGCCGACACCGGCCATCGGTACGTCGACAAGGTCTTCGCCCGCCACCGCGAAGCCCTCGACATGGAGACGTTGGAGCCGGTGGAGATTGCCTCTCTCGACGAGCTGGCCCCGCCCTGGTCGACCTTGCCGTGGGCGCGACGCGCCCATCCGCCGTCAGCCGGCCAGGACCTGCACCCCGCCGCCGTCACCGGCGGCCCAGGAACAGACCGGCCCGCAACAGACCGGCCCGCGACGGCCGGATGAGCGCAGCTAGGAACCCTGCTGCGGTACGCGGCGTCCCAGCCATCGCCCGACAGTGAGCACCAGCACCGGAAGGACGACACACTGGGCGGCGACGACCAGCCAGAAGCCGGGTAGGAACCCGACTTGTTCGAACGCCCCGTACACGCTGCCCCCGGCGACGCCACTGAGGAACGAACCGACCCCCACCGCGAGCCGTTGCTGGCCGAAGGCCACCGTCGCCGACCTTCTCGACCCCGCCAACGCTTCGAGGTCGTTCTTGAGGAACAACACGGCGCTGCCGGCGCTGATCGCGGCGACCCCGCAGACCACCGCCGGACCGTTGCCAACCGCGAACGCGGCCATCCCGGTCGCCAGGGCACCGAATCCGATGGCCATCGCCGCCGGGTAGCTCATCCTCCCCACCCGCTCGGCGACCAGGGGCTGCACCACCACCAGGCCGAGCGAATAGCCCATCATCGCCGCCCCGAACAACAGGGTCGCCATCCGGCCCTGGGCGTAACTGGAGAGGTACTGGTAGAACTGCATGTGCACGTAGAACGACACGGCGGTGACGACGAACGGCAGCACCGCCACCCCGTGCAGCATCCGCCGGAACGGCTCCACCGGTGGCGCGTCGGCGACCTGCCGCTCCCGGCGGAGAAAGACGTGACCGAGCGCCACACCGGCGTACACCGTCGTCACGGCCGCGAACATCACGGTCGGCCGGTGCACGAACAACGCCCCCACCACCGGCCCCACCGCTATACCGAGGTTGCCTGCGGCGTTGCCTGCCGACACCAGCCGGGGCCGCTGCTCGTCGCCCACCTCGTGCACCAGATAGCTGCGGTACGCCGGCGAGTACAGTGATCCGCCGCCGGAGATGAGCAACAGGCCGGCGACGGTCAGCACCGGGAACCGCTGTCCCGCGAGGAACGCCGCCCCGCCGAGGCTGTACAGCGTGAGGGCCGCCACCAGGGCCCGCTTGAGACCGACCCGCTCGGCCACCGCAGCGGTCGCCGGGGCGCTGGCGAACTGCACCAGGGTCGCCGCCCCGAGCACCACCCCGACCTGCGCCATGCCCACGCCCATGCGTTCCCGCAGCAGCACGGCCAGGTACGGATAGATCGAGAACGAGCCGACGTTGACCAGGAATCCGCCGATCAGCACGGCCCACTGGGCACGGGTGAAGGAACCCCTGCGCAACGCCGACCAGGGGCGGTTGCCCGCAGCCGCGCGGGGGGTGGCCGGTGCGGCCATCAGTCGGCCGGCCCGCCGTCGGATCGGACACCGACCCCGGTCGACGGGTCGACGCCGCCGAAGGCATGCTGGTCGGACGGCAGCACGCCCAGCCCTGGGGCGTCGCCGAGAACGATCCGCCCCTGGTCGAGGCCCAGCCCCCGGAACGGGGGGTCGCGCAGGAGGAACTGGCTGTCGATGTCGATGCGCTCGGCCAGCGGGGCCAGTAGGGCGGCCTGGCTCAGCGCTAGCTCCGACTCGCAGTTGCAGCTGAGCATCACCGACAGGCCCGCCTGGCGGGCGGCCTCCATCACCCGTCGGGTGGCCCGGACCCCGCCGGACTTGGCCAACTTGACCACCACCCCGTCGGCCAGTCCGGCGGCCGCCCGGACACTGTCCACGTCGGTGCAGCCCTCGTCCAGGAAGACCGGCAGCCGGTCGGGCAGCTCACGGTAGCGGCGGTACGCCTCGACCGCGTCTCTCGGGAACGGCTGCTCGACGAGCTGGATGTCGAGGGCACGCAGGGCCGGGGTCAGTTCCTGCGCGGTCCGCAGGTCCCACGCCTCGTTGGGGTCGATCCGCACCGGCAGGTCGGTGACCGCGCGGACGGCGGCCAGCCGGTCGAGGTCCTCGGCGCCGCGCACCTTGATCTTGAACGCGCCGACCGGCGGCGCGTTCGCGACCAGCTCCAGGGTCTGCGCGACGCTGCCGAGCCCGATCGTGTACCCGGTCGGCTCGGGCATGGTGCGCGGTACGCCGTACAACTGCCATGTCGGCACGCCGGCGGACCGGCCCACCCAGTCGTGCACCGCGCCGTCGAGTGCCATCCGCGCGCCGACCGGTCCGTCCCAGTCGGCCACCCGGTCCAGGACCCGGTCCGGATCGGACAGGTCCGGGCCGAGGACGTCTCTGCCGTGTTCGGCGACCGCCGCGACGACCTGCTCGACGGTTTCGCCGTGCGCCCAGGCCGGTGTGCCCTCACCCAGGCCGGTGACGCCGTCGTGGACGACGGCGACGAGGCAGGTGTCCGTCGAGTCGTAGGAGTGCTGTGAACTCCGGAACACCGTCAACAGGCGCAGGGTCATCCGACGGACGTCGAGCTCCATGCGGATCAGCTTGTCACGCACCACGCCGATAATCCACGGTGATCGATCTGGCGTCCGGGTCAGGGACGGCAGAGGATCTCGCCGTGCAGGATGGCGAACCAGCCGTCGGGCGCGTCGGCCCAGCGGAGCCAGCCGGCGGAGAGGCGCTGCAGGTCGGCGGGGGTGGCGGTGCCGGCGGCGAGGATCTGCCGGGCCATCTCGGAGGCGACGATGCGCTCCGACCACATGGTCCCCCACCAGCGGCGGTCCTCGTCGGTGGCGTAGCACCAGGCGGAGGCGCCGGGCGTGACGTCACCGAACCCGGCGGCCCGCGCCCAGGAGAGCAGGCGGCGACCGGCGTCCGGTTCGCCGCCGTTGGCGCGGGCGGTCGCCTGGTAGAGCGCGAGCCATTCGTCGAGCTCGGGTACGGCGGGGTGCCAGGCGAAACGGTCGTAGTCACTGTCGCGGGCCGCGACCACTCCCCCGGGCCGGCAGACGCGGCGCATCTCGGCGAGCGCGCGGACCGGGTCGCCGACGTGCTGGAGGACCTGGTGGGCGTGGACCACGTCGAACGCGTCGTCGGGGAAGGGCAGATCGTGTACGTCGGCCGTGGTGAAGTCGACGGTGGTGACGCCCCGGGCCTGCGCCTCGGCGCGGGACAGGGCGAGCGCTTCGTCGGTGACCTCGGTGGCGGTGACCCGGCCGGGAGCGACGAGCGCGGCGAGGTCCATGGTGATGGTGCCGGGACCGGCGCCGATGTCGAGCAACGCCTGGCCGGGCCGCAGGTGCGGCAGCAGGTACGCGGCCGAGTTCTCGGCGGTACGCCAGCGGTGGGAGCGCAGCACCGACTCGTGATGACCGTGCGTGTATACAGCTGACATGCTCCGACGATAGACCGGCTGTCTCGCAATTCGGGAGCAGCTTCCCACATTATGGCCACCGCGGGATCACGACGGTACGCGGCTCAGCTGACCCGGGGCGGCCGGTTCTCCTGAATCCACCGCTCGACATCGGCGCGAAGCCAAACCTCACCCTGTTTGAGCTTCGCAACCGGCAGCGGGAAGGTTCGAGACCTGGTGATGGTGTACGTGCGTTGACGGGACAGCGGGCCGCCTGGCTGGCCCAGCATCTCGGCTATCTCAGCGCTGCCGACCAGGTCGATGTCCACACTCTCGCAAGTTAGGCTGCAGGCAACCGCACTTGACGGTTGCCCGTAATTGTTTCACCCTGTTGGGTATGACTGGCAGGGGTGACGGCCGACGGGCCGGGGCGTACAACGGGAGAGCCGCCCGGACGGCGGGCATCAACGCGCAGGCCGGCGGGACGGCCCTGCTGCGGCGGCAGGTGGGACGGTGCCTGGCGGCGTTGCGGTACGAGGCCGGGCTGTCCCAGGACGTCGCCGCCGACAAGCTGCGACGCGGCAACAGCACGCTCTGGCGAATCGAGGCCGGCGACCCGCGGGTGCGCTGGACCGAAGCGGACATGTCAGCGATGTGCCGGCTGTACCGGGCCGACGACGAGACCCGGGAACGGCTGCTCGCCCTCGCGGCGGAGATCGACCGCCCCAGCGGCGGGCGCTGGTGGCACGACGGGCTGGCCGGACTGCCGATCGACGCCGACCCGTACCCGGTGTTCGAACAGTCCGCGACGCTCATCCGCTGCTACGGCCAGGCGACGCTGCCGGACCTGCTGCAGACCCCGGGGTACGCCGAGGCGCTGCTGCGCTGCCCGGCCGGTCTCCGCAGCGACGACGACATCGCCGCCCGCCTCGACCAGCTGGCGGCGCGGCAGCGGCACCTGCTGACCCACCCGCATCCGCCGGCGGTGCAGGCGATCGTCGGCGAGGGGGCGCTGCGGCGTACCGTCGGCAACGACGCGACGGCGCGGGCGCAACTCGACCACCTGCGGGCGCTCGCGATCAGGCCGGGGATCTCGGTACGGGTCCTGCCGCTGTCCGGCGGCGCGCACGCCGGCATGACCAACCCGTTCACCCTGCTGCGCTTCGCCGCCGCCACGACGGTCCCCGGACGGCGGCCGGCCGGGTCGGGGCTGGTCCGGCTCGACACCCTGACCGGGACGATGCACCTCGACCAGCCGGCGCACGTCGTTGCGTACGAGCGGGTCTGGTCCGACCTGGCCGCCCGGGCGCAGCCGATACCCGACGGCAACGGGTCGGCAAAGTGACCGAAACCACAGCGGCGTCTACTCCGGGGTGACTCACCAACGGTGAGGCGCACCTAGGGTTCCGCCGCCGCCGGGCAGCCAGGCACGGGCAGCCGGGGACGGGACAGGTCCGAGAGGTGCAGGCGTCGGGCCGCCAGCGTGGCGGGCGGCGTTCCACGGCGGGACAAAATCCCGGGAGGCAGCCGGATGTCTGGCTGTGCCTCAGCCAGGCCCTCATTCGGAGGTGCCCCGTGGGCTTGCACCACCATCATCACCACTATCACCAGCACCGCGACCAGCAGCCCAGCGACCAACCCGAGCTGCACGGCAACTACGGCCCGGAGGCAGCGTACGCGGTCGCCCGCGAGGCCGAACTGCCCACCACCAAGTGGGAAGAGGAGATCGCCCGGGGCCTGGAGTACGGCCTGCCCGGTGCCGATTCGATCGTCGACAAGCGGATCCCGACGTTCTCCCGTGGCGAGCTGCCGCACTTCGCCGGGATCAACACCTTCCTGAAGGCACCGTACGTCGAGGACGTGCGCCGCTGCGGCGAGTACGACGTGGCGGTGCTCGGCGCGCCGTTCGACGGTGGCACGACGTACCGCTCGGGAACCCGGTTCGGGCCGCAGGGTATCCGCAAGATCTCCGCGCTGTACGGGCCGTACTCGTTCGAACTCGGCGTCGACCTGCGCGAGTCGATCACGATCGCCGACCTCGGTGACGTCTTCACCATCCCGGCGAACATCGAGAAGACCTTCGACCAGATCTCCAAGGCGGTCAGCCACGTCTACTCCTCCGGGGCCTTCCCGGTGGTGCTCGGCGGGGACCACTCGATCGGCTACCCGACGGTGCGCGGGGTCGCCGAACACCTCGACGGCAACCTGGGCATCATCCACTTCGACCGGCACGTCGACACCCAGGAGACCGACCTCGACGAGCGGATGCACACCACCCCGTGGTTCCACGCCACCGACATCCCGAACGTGCCGCCGAAGAACCTGGTGCAGATCGGCATCGGCGGCTGGCAGGCGCCCCGCCCCGGGGTCAAGGTCGGCCGGGAACGCGGCACCACGATCATGACGGTCACCGACTGCGTCGAGATGGGCATCGAGGCCGCCGCCGAGAAGGCCCTCGAAGTCGCCTGGGACGGCGCCGAGGCGGTCTGGCTGTCGTTCGACGTGGACTGCCTGGACGCCGCGTTCGTGCCCGGCACCGGCTGGCCCGAACCGGGCGGCTTCCTGCCCCGCGAAGTCCTCAAGTTCATCCAGCTGATCGCCGAACGGCCGTTGGCGGGCATCGAGGTGGTGGAGTGCTCGCCGCCGTACGACAACGCCGAGATCACCTCGCTGATCGCCACCCGGGTCATCTGCGACACCCTCGGCTGTCTGGTCCGCGCCGGGCACCTGCCGCGCCATCGAGCCACTGAGCGCTGAGCCGACGCGGCGCCGATCCCCCGTAGTTTCCCTTCCGCAGGAGGACATAGAGATGCGACGTACCCCCAAATTTTCCCGCCGTTCCACCACCCGGAGGCTGATCGCCGCCGCCTGCGCGACGACGCTGCTGGTGAGCGCCGCCGGCTGCGGCGGTGATGACGGTTCCGCCGACGACGGCGACGGCTCGACCACCGTACGGCTGGGGTTCAGCGCCTGGCCGGGCTGGTTCCCCTGGCAGGTCGCCGAGGAACAGGGTCTGTTCGAGGAGAACGGGGTCGACGTCGAGTTGACCTACTTCGACAGTTACACCGACAGCCTGACCGCGCTGGCCACCGGCAATCTGGACGCCAACAGCCAGACCCTCAACGACACGCTGTCGTCGGTGAGCGGCGGCGCGGCGCAGACCGTGGTGCTGGTCAACGACAACTCGACCGGCAACGACCAGATCATCGCCGCGCCGGGGATCGACTCGGTGGCCGACCTGGCCGGTAAGCGGATCGCGATCGAGGAGGGTACGGTCGACCACTACCTGCTGTTGTTGGCGTTGGCCGAGGCCGGGCTGAGCGCCGACGACGTCGAGATCAGTCCGTTGCTGACCGACGCGGCCGCCGCCGCGTTCCTGGCCGGGCAGGTCGACGCGGTCGGGGCGTTCGCCCCGTTCACCACGACCGCGCTGGGCCGCGAGGGCAGCACCGCGATCGTCACATCGGCGGACTTCCCCGGGGCGATCCCGGACCATCTGGTGTTCGACTCGGAGTTCGTGGCCGACCATCCGGAGCAGGTCCAGGCGGTGGTGGACACCTGGTTCGACACCCTGGACTGGATCGCCGACAACCCGGACGAGGCGGTCGAGATCATGGCGGCGCAGGCCGGGGTCAGCGTCGAGGACTACCGCACGTACGACGCCGGGACGACGATCTTCGACCTGGCCGACAACCAGGCGGCGTTCGAGCCGGGCGACACCCCGGCCAACCTGGACTTCCAGGCCCGCTCGATCGCCGAGTTCCTGGTGGAGACCGGTCTGGTCGACGAGGCACCGCCGCTGGACGGGCTGCTCGACGGACAGTTCGTGGGGGCGGTGTCGCCGTGACCGTCGCCCCGGCCCAGGCGACCGCGAACGGCGGCCCGGACGACACCCACGGGACCGCGACCAGCGATGCGGACGCGGACCGGGCGTCGTGGGGGCCGCTGCCGCGGCGGCGTCCGGCCCGCCCGGTGCCGGCGCTGCTGGCCATCCGTACGCCGATCCCGGCGGCCGGCCGGTGGACGTTGACGGTCGCCTCGATCGTGGTGCCGCTGGCCGCCTGGCAGATCGGCAGCGTGCTGGTCGACGGGCGGCCGGACTTCCTGCCGTCGCCGCTGGAGTCGGTGGCGGCCGGGGTGGAGATGGCCCGGACAGGTCAACTGTGGACCGACACCGCCGCGACCGTCGGCCGGGTGTTGCGCGGTTTCGGCCTGGCGGTGGCGGTGTCGGTGCCGCTCGGCCTGCTGATGGGCAGCTTCCAGGCCGGCCGGGCGGCGTTGGAACCGATGATCGGCCTGCTGCGCTACCTGCCGGCCAGCGCGTTCATCCCGTTGCTGATCATCTGGTTGGGGTTGGGTGAGCCGTCCAAGGTGGCGTTGATCTTCATCGCGACGGTCTTCTTCAACACGCTGATGACCGCCAACGTTGTTCGGACCGTGCCGGCCGGGCTGATCGACGTGTCGTACACCCTCGGTGCCCGACGGTTCGAGGTGCTGCGCAAGGTGATCGTGCCGCATTCGCTGCCCGGCATGATCGACTCTATCCGGGTGAACGCGGCGGCCGCCTGGAACTTCGTAGTGGTCGCCGAGCTGATCAACGCCCAGTCCGGGCTGGGCTACCGGATCGTCCGGTCGCAGCGGTTCAACCAGCTCGACAACATCTTCGCCGTACTGATCGTGATCGCCCTGATCGGGGTGGCGATCGATCTGGCGTTGCGGACCACCCGCGACCGGGTCGGGAGGTGGGCGGTATGACCGCGACCGAAGCCGCCGGCACAGACGCGGGCGCGGTGCCGGCCGCCGACGCACCGCTGGTGCGGCTCGACGGCGTCGGCAAGGACTTCCGGACCGCCGGGGGCGGGTCGCTGCGCGCGCTCGACGGCGTGGATCTGGCGGTACGCCGAGGCGAGTTCGTCTGTCTGGTCGGCGCTTCCGGGTCGGGCAAGTCGACGCTGTTGTCGCTGATCGCCGGGCTGGCCACGCCGAGCCGGGGCACCGTGCTGCTCGACGGCGTGCCGGTCACCGGGCCGGGACCTGACCGGGGGCTGGTGCTGCAGAGCGGCGCCGTCTACCCGTGGCGGACGGTGGAACGCAACGTCGCGTTCGGGTTGGAACTGCTGCCGATCAGCCGGGCCGAACGGGCCCGGCGGGTCGCCTGGTATCTGGCTGAGACCGGGTTGACCGGGCTGCGGCACGCGCTGCCCAAGCAACTGTCCGGCGGGCAGCGCCAACGGGTGGCGATCGCCCGGGCACTGGCCTGCGAGCCACAAGTGCTGCTGCTCGACGAGCCGTTCGGTGCTCTCGACGTGCAGACCAAGGAGGACATGCAGCTGTTCGTCCGCCGGGTGTGGGCCGACACCGGCACCACGGTGGTGATGGTGACCCACGACGTCGAGGAGGCGGCCTTCCTCGGTCAGCGGGTGGTGGTGCTGGCCAGCGACCCGGGTCGGGTCGCCGCCGACCTGCCGGTGGAGTTGCCGCCGGACCGCGACGGGGCGCCCCGGGAGCTGGCGGTCAAACGGCTGCCCGAGTTCCTGGCGCTGCGCGCCGAGGTGGAGGACCAGGTCCGCGCCTACCACCAGCGGCACGCCGCAGCGGCCGGCTCGGACGGCTGACGGGCCGCCCGCTCCGGCGGCGAGCGTTCAACGGCTCACGGTGGCGTCACTGCCAGCGGAAGAAGCGGGCGGCGACCAGCGCGCTGACCACGGTGGCGACGGCCAGGGCGATCAGGTGTCGCGGCTGCGGCGGCTCACCCGCCCAGGCCGCGCCGACCGCCTGCACGGCGGCCCCGAACGGCAGCACCTCACCGACCGTCGCCACCCGGTCCGGCAGGTTCTGCGTCGGCCCGAACAGGCCACCGGTCGCGCCCATCGCGAAGAAGGCTGTCAAGCCGATCGCCACCGAGGCGTTGCCGCTGGGCGCGACCGCCGCCACCAGCATCCCGACGGCGTACATGGCCGCAGCGGCGAGGGCGACGACGGCCACCGTACGGCCGGGGTGCTCCGGTGCCCGCACGCCGAACGCGACGACCGCGACCCCGAGGGCCAGCCCGACGCCGACCGCTGTCTGCAGCAGGCTCGTGACCACCTGCGCGGCGAGGACCATCGCCGGGTGGGCCGGGGTCACCGCCAGCCGGCGCAGCACCCCGGTGCGCCGGTAGTAGGCCAGGAAACTCGGCATGTTCACCACTCCGATGGTGGCGATGATGACGGTGAACACCAGCGGCAGCACGTACACGTCGAGCACGGTGCGGCCGCCGGGCAGGGTCTGACCGCCGGGCACACTCACCGCGTTCATCACCAGGATCAGCAGCGGCAGCCCGATCGGGACGACCAGGCCGGCGGTGTCGCGGACCACCATCCGGCACTCGGCGGCGACCAGCGCGGCCCAGGCGCGCGGTCCGGGCCGGCGGACGACGATCTCCGGCGCGGTCACCACGGCTCCTCCTCGCTGTCGCGTGCGGTGCGCAACGGCTGGCCGGTCAGAGTGAGGAAGGCGTCGTCAAGGGTGGTGCACGGTGCTGCTGTCCCCGTGTCGGCGGCGATGCGCCCGGCCCGCGCGATCAGTCCGGCCGGGCTGTCGAGAGCGATCAGCCGGCCCCGGTCGATCAGCGCGACCCGGTCACAGAGCCGCTCCACCTCCTCCATCAGGTGGCTGACCAGCAGCACCGTCACCCCGTCGTCGCGCAGCTGTCCGACCACCGCCCAGATGCGTCGACGGGCCTGTGGGTCCAGCCCGGTGGAGAGCTCGTCGAGCAACGCCACCCGGGGGTTGCCGACCAGCGCCAAGGCGATCGACAGCCGCTGTTGCTGGCCGCCGGAGAGCTTCTCGAACCGGGTGTCGCGGCGGTCTGCGAGACCCAGCAGGTCGATCAGCTGTGGACCGGGTCCGCGACGCCGGCACCGGGCTGGTGTTCGGCGCGCTGGTCGGTCTCGGGGTGGCGCTGGTGCTGATGGCTCCGGCGTTCGGCTGGACGCAGATCCTGCTGGTGTTCGGCGCGGCGGTCAGCACCTACCTCAACCGGCTTCCGGTGACGGTCACCGTGATCGGGCTCAACACCGTCGTGGCCGCCGTGGCCGCGTATCTCAGCTCGGGCTCGGTCGCCCAGGGGTTGCTCAACGCGCTGCTGTACGCCCTGCTGCAGGTGGGTGTGGTGTTGTCGGTGCGGACGTACCTGCGGGAGTTGGCGACCCGGCGCAAGCTCGCCGAGGCGCACACCGAGTTGCGGGCGGCGACCGCGCTGCTGGCGCAGGCGACCCGGTCGGACGAGCGGCTGCGGATCGCCCGCGAGTTGCACGACCTGATCGGCCACCAGTTGACGGTGCTGACTCTGGAGCTGGAGGTCGCCGCGCACCAGAGCAGCCCGCCGGCGGCCGAGCACGTCACCCGGGCCCGGAAGGTGGCCCGGGACCTGCTGGCCGACGTCCGTGCCACCGTGGGCGAGCTGCGCCGGCACGCCCCTGACCTGCGCGAGGCCCTGCAGCGGATCGTCGCGGAGCTGCCGGAACCGGCCGTGCATCTGCGGGTCGCCGACGGGATCACCGTCGACGAGGAGCGGGTCACCGCGCTGGTCCGCTGCGTGCAGGAGGTGGTGACCAACACCATCCGGCACGCCGACGCGGCCAACCTGTGGATCGAGATCAGCGACGACGGCGGGACGATCCGGCTGTCGGCCTGGGACGACGGCCGGGGTGTCGGTGGCCGGGTGCAGCCGGGCAACGGGCTGATCGGGCTGCGGGAACGGGTCGAGGCGCTCGGCGGACGGGTGTCGTTGGATGGCGGGCGGGGCTTCCGGATCCAGGCCGAGGTGCCGTCGGCATGACCGGTGGCCGTGTAACCGATGACCGCATGCCTGACGGCCGCGTGATCAACGTCTGCGTCGTCGACGATCAGACCCTGGTCCGGCAGGGCATCCGCAGCCTGCTGGAACTGGCCGACGACGTCGTCGTGGTCGCCGAGGCCGACGACGGGCAGACGGCAGTCTCGGCGGTCGAGCGGCACCGCCCGGATGTGGTCCTGCTCGATCTGCGGATGCCGGGCCAGGACGGGATCTGGGCGCTGCGGACGTTACAGGAACGTGGGGTCGACGTACCGGTGCTGGTGTTGACCACGTTCGACGACGACGAACTCGTGCTGCGGGCGTTGCGCGCCGGGGCACGGGGCTACCTGCTCAAGGACGTCACCCTCGAACAGCTGATCGGCGCGGTCCGCACGCTCGCCGCCGGTGGCACGCTGATCCAGCCGGCGATCACCGACCGGCTGCTGCGGGCGGTCGCCGCCGGTGACGTGCCGGTCGCCGTGGACCGCGACGCCCCGCCGATCCAGGAGCTGACCGATCGTGAACGTGAGGTGCTGCGGCTGATCGCGACCGGCTACAGCAACCGGGAGATCGCCGAGGCGCTGTTCCTCGCCGAGGGCACCGTCAAGAACCACGTGTCGGCCGTACTGCTGAAGTTGGGCACCCGCGACCGCACCCGCGCGGTGCTGCGCGCCCTGCACCACGGCCTGCTCGGCTGAGCAGAAAGCGACCCGTTCAGGCCGGGCCGATCAGGTCCCACCGGTTGCCGGCGATGTCGAGGAAGACCACGACCCGGCCGTACGGTTCGGTGCGCGGCGCGGTCACGAACCGCACGTCGTGGTCGGTCATCCGCTGGTACGCGGCGTCGAAGTCGTCGACCCGCAGGAAGAACCCGACCCGGCCGGCGGCCTGGTTGCCGACCGCCGCCCGTTGGGCGTCGCCGTCGGCGCGGGCCAGCAGCAGACCGGTCTCGGCACCGGGCGGGCGCACCACCACCCACCGTTTGGGGCGGCCGTCGTTGGTCGTCGACGGGGAGTCCTCGACCAGTTCGAATCCGAGGACGCTGGTGAAGAACGCGATGGCCGGGTCGTAGTCGTCGACGACGATCGCGGTGAGCGAGATGTGCACGCCCGCAGCGTAGGCCGTCAGGCGTCAGGCGTCAGGCGTTAGGCGTCAGGTGCCGGGGCTGCGGGGGTGCGCAGGCGGGCACCGGGGCCGGGGCGGGGCAGGGCGTCGCGGGGGCCGGCCAGGTCGTGGCCGGCGGCGCAGCGCATGGTCACGCCGACCTCGGCGCCGCAGTCGCGGTGGGTCACGGCCAGCGCCGAGCCGTCAGGGTCGGCGCAGTACCGGTCACCCCACTGCAGCAGGGCGATCAGCACCGGCCACAGGTCGAGACCTTTGCCGGTGAGGCGGTACTCGTAGCGTTGCCGCTCCCCCGGCTCCTGGTACGGGTGCCGACGCAGCAGGCCCTGGTCGACCAGCATGGCGAGCCGGTTGGTCAGCACCTGGCGGGGAACGCCGGTGCGTTCGCGCATCTGGTCGAAACGCCGTACGCCGTTGAAGACCTCGCGGAGCACGACGATGGTCCACCGCTCGCCGAGGATCTCCATGGTGCGGGCGATGGTGCAGTTGTCGATGGACCAGTCGAGTGCGGTAGGTCTCACCGTTACCTCTCAGTGCGCTCTAGTGAGCACACGGTTGGTAGTCCCGCCTTGCGGTGGGACGGTCCCGGTCTGACCGGCGTTGCCGTGCCGGGTTCACGCTTCGCAGCCACCTGCCCGCGTACGCGGGTCTTCTGGTCGGCTCCACGTGCTGCCACCGGGCCACTCCCGGCGGTGTCGTACTCAACGGCCAGGGCGGCCAGGTTACGCGCGGCGTTGTGGTCGCGGTCGATGACCAGGCCGCACGCCGCACAGCGGTACTCACGCTCGGACAGGGCCAGCTTGGTTTTCACCGCGCCGCAGCCCGAGCAGGTTTTCGAGGAGGGGTACCAGCGGTCGGCCACGAGCAGCCTGCCGCCGTTCCATCCGGTCTTGTACGCCAGTTGCCGTCGCAGTTCGGCGAATCCGGCGTCGGTGATGTGCCGGGCGAGCCTGCGGTTGGCCAGCATCCCGGCCACATGGAGGTCTTCGGCCACGACCGTGCCGTGCTCGCGGGTCAGTCGGCTGGTGAGCTTGTGCAGCCCGTCGCGGCGCAGACGAGCGACCCGGGCGTGTGCCCGACCGAGGCGGGCGGATGCGCGCTGCCACCGGTTCGACGGACGCCGGCCGGTACGCCGGTCCGGGCCTTGCCGGCGCGACAGGGTCCGGCCGAGTGCCCGCAGCCGGGACCGCGCGCCGACAAGGTGTCGCGGGTTCGGCACCAGTTCGCCGGTGGACAGCACCGCGAGATGCCGGATACCGACGTCCACACCCACCACCGAGTCCGGTCGGGCCGGGCTGCGTTCTGCGCGCTCGACTTCGACGGTGAACGCGACGTGCCAGCGCCCGCCGTCGCGTCGCACGGTCGCGGACATGATCCGGGCGGTGCCGGCCTCTACCCGGCGGGCGAGTTTGCGCGTGGACTCGTGCACCTTCAGCTGGCCCAGTCGGGGCAGCACCACATGTCTGCGGTCCGGCTCGACGCGGATCGCGCCGGTGGTGAACCGAACGCTCGGCGTCGACCGACGGCGGGACCTGAACCGGGGAAACCCGACCAGACGGCCGGCCCGCGTACCCGAGCGGGAACCGGCCCAGTTGGCCAACCCGCGGGCCAGGGCATCCAGGCCGGTGTTGAACGCCTCCTTGGACACCTCCGGCCACCACGGCGCCACGGCAGGCTTGGCCGCGTTCCACGCCTTACGCAACGCGGGCAACGACCACGACACCGCCGGGGTCAGCCGATCGTCGCCGACACCGTACGAACGCTCGGCAGCCCGCTGGTCCATCACCGCCTTCACCCGCGCGAGCGCCCAGTTGTACGCCACCCGCGCCGCCCCGGCATGCGCCAGCACCGCGCGTTCCTGGCCCGGGGTAAGGTCCAGAGCGAACCGGTACGCCTGAATCGTCTTCACACCGGCCCACCCGCTCCGGTGGCAGCTTCGACAGCCCGACGGGCCCGGTCCGCCGCCCCTCGACGCCCGTACAGGCGAGCACACAACGAGGTGAGGACCTCCGTCACGTCACCGACTAGGTCGCCGTCCACCCCGGCCGGGTCGACAACCAGCAGGCGCCGGCCCTGCGCGGCAAGCGCCGCCTCGACATACTCAGCACCGAAGCGGACGAAACGGTCCCGGTGTTCCACCACGATCGTCGACACAGCCGGGTCACGGAGCAGAGCCAGGAACTTCCCGCGATGCCCGTCCAACCCGGACCCCACCTCAGTTACCACCCGAGACACCGACAGTCGCTGGCTGGTTGCCCACACCGTGACCCGGGCGACCTGCCGATCCAGGTCCGCTGTCTGGTCCGCGGACGACACCCGGGCGTACACCACGACCTGCCCAGCGGCAGTCGTGGCAGCAGCGAGCGGGTCACCGACCATGATCAGGCGGCCGAGCCGGTACGTGGGAACGGGCAGCGTCCCGGCCGCGTACTGCCGACGAGCGGTGATGTACGCGATGCCCTGCGACGCCGCCCACTCCTTCAAGTTCACATCGAACACCATAGCAGCCTCAAGATCACCAAAGATGCCCAGGACGGCAGCAGATAACTACCCCGACCA
This sequence comes from Micromonospora sp. ABR4_055, assembly GCF_056160425.1. Classification (NCBI taxonomy): domain Bacteria; kingdom Bacillati; phylum Actinomycetota; class Actinomycetes; order Micromonosporales; family Micromonosporaceae; genus Micromonospora; species Micromonospora sp. ABR4_055. The sequence goes on along the minus strand of NZ_JBSWXD010000038.1, from coordinate 14,194 downwards.
GGCTAGGTCTCGTTGACAGACCTAGCAACCGACTGCCAGTCTGCGTCCATGACTCAGACTCAGCAGCCGTCGCAGTCGGACGCGCAGCCGCAGCGGGACGCGGCGCAGCGCAGTCGCACCTTCTCGTGGACCGACCCCGCCACGGTGCGGCTGGCGGCGTTGAACGGCCTCGACGGGCTGGGCCAGCTGCGGGCGATGGCGTCCGGTGAGATCCCGGCCCCGCCGGTGATGGTGATGCTGGGCCTCGAAGGGTTGGAGCCCGAGCACGGCCGGGTGGTCACCGTGCTGACCCCGCAGGAGTTCCACTACAACGCCCTGGGCACGGTGCACGGCGGCATCCTCTCGACCCTGCTGGACACCGCGGCCGGCTGCGCGGTGCACTCCGTGCTGCCGGCCGGGACGAGCTACACCTCGATCGACCTGAACGTGAAGTTCCTGCGCCCGGTGACGCTCGCCTCGGGCACGCTGCGCTGCGAGGGCACCGTGGTGCAGCGCGGGCGGCGCACCGCGTACGCCGAGGCGAAGCTGACCGACGCCGCCGGCCGGCTGGCCGCCCACGCCACCTCGTCCTGCCTGCTGTTCGAGCTCCCGCCGACGACCTGAGACCGCCCAGCCGGCCGGGTCACACCGACAGCAGTTGGCGCACCGACTCGTCGCGCAGGTCCGCCTTGTCGCCGGCCCGGACCACCTCGCCGGCGTCGAGGACGACGAACCGGTCGGCCAGCCGCAGCGCCAGTTCGAGGTACTGCTCGACCAGCAGGATCGCCAGCCCGGCCTCGGTGTGCAGCCGTTCGATCGCCTCCTCGATCTCGATGATGATCGACGGCTGGATGCCTTCGGTCGGCTCGTCGAGCAGCAGCATCTTCGGCCGGGTGACCAGGGCTCGGGCGATCGCCAACTGCTGCTGCTGGCCGCCGGAGAGGAACCCGGCCCGGCGGCGCAGCAGCCCGCGCAGCGCCGGGAACAGGTCCAGCGCCTCGTCGACCGCCGACTTGTCGGTCCGCGCCGCCTCGACCGCCACCTGCAGGTTCTCGGCGACGGTCAGCTGCGGGAACGTCTCGTGGCCCTGCGGGACGTAGCCGAGCCCGAGCCGCACCCGTTCGTGGGTACGCAGCTTGGTGATGTCGCGGCCTTCGAAGATCACCCTGCCGGCGCGCACCGGCAGCACCCCGGTGATCGCCTTCAGCAGCGTGGTCTTGCCGACCCCGTTACGGCCCATCACACAGACCAGGGCACCGACCGGTGCCTGCAGGTCGACCCCGAACAGCACCTGGGCCCGGCCGTACGCGACGTCGAGCGACTCGACGGTCAACATGGCGGTCACGACGACGCCTCCTGGACGAGGGGTTCGGTGGTTTCCTCCCGGGCCCGGCCGAGGTAGACCTGCTGGACGCGCGGGTCGGCCTGCACCTGCGCGACGGTGCCCTCGCAGAGCAGTTTGCCCTCGTGCAGCACGGTGACGGTGCTGGCGAACCGGCGCAGGAACTCCATGTCGTGCTCGATCACCATCACGGTGTGGTCCTTGGCGACCTCGCGCAGCAGCTCACCGGTGCGGTCCCGCTCGCTGCGGCTCATCCCGGCCACCGGCTCGTCGAGCAGCAGCAGACTGGGCTGCTGCACGATCAGCATGCCGATCTCGAGCCACTGCCGCTGCCCGTGGGAGAGCACCCCGGCCGGCCGGTACGCCAGGTCGGCAAGACCGGTGGTGTCCAGCGCCCGGGACACCTGGTCGGAGACACCGCGCCGGCGGCGCAGCAGGCCGACCATCCGCCGGCGGAAGCTGGCCGCCAGGTCGAGGTTCTCCAGCACGGTGAGCTGCTCGAAGACCACCGACGTCTGGAAGGTCCGGCCGATGCCGAGCCGGACGATCCGGTGCTCACGGCGGCCGACCAGCTCCTGGCCGTTGAACCGCACCGAGCCGGATGCCGGCCGGGTCCGGCCGGTGACCACGTCGATCAGGGTGGTCTTGCCGGCACCGTTGGGGCCGATCAGGAAGCGCAGCTCCCCCGGCTCGACGGTCAGGTCGAGGTCGCTGATCGCCCGGAAGCCGTCGAAGACGACGTCGAGGCCGCGTACCTCCAGCTTGCCGCTCATGGTTTCGCACCCCCGACCCGGTGCCGCACCGCCGCCCAGCCGTCGGCGAGCAGCCCGGCGAGGCCGCGCGGCGCCCACATCATCACCGCGATGAACAGGCCGCCGAGCAGGTAGAGCCAGCCGGACGGCCACTGTTCGCTGAGCACGGTACTGCCGTAGTTGAACAGGATCGCCCCGCCGACCGCGCCGACCAGCGAGAACCGCCCACCGATGGCGACCGCGACCAGCATCTCGATGGACGGCACCACGCCGAGGTCGGCCGGGCCGAGGATGCCGACCACCGGCACGAACAGCGCGCCGGCGATCCCGGCCATGGCCGCCGACAGCGCGTACACGATGGTCTTCACCACGGCCGGGTCGTAGCCGAGGAAGCGGACCCGGTCCTCACCGTCGCGGATGGCGACCAGCAGCTTGCCGAACCGGGAGTGGGTGAGCTGCCAGGCGGCGAGGAAGACCAGGCCGAGCGCGCCGACCGCGACGTAGTAGACGATCCGTTTCTGCGTCGGGTCGTACAGGTCGAGGCCGAAGAAGAACTGCACGTTGGTCAGGCCGTTGGTGCCGCCGGTGAGGCCCTGCTGGCCGACCAGCAGGATCACGAACGCGGCGGCCAGGGCCTGGGACAGTACGGCGAAGTAGGCACCGCGCACCCGTTGGCGGAACACCAGGGTGCCCAGGATCAGCGCCACCACGGTGGGCAGCACGACCACCATGACCAGGGCGAACGCCGGGCTGCGGAACGGCCCCCAGATGGCCGGTAGGGTCTCCACCCCGCTCCACACCATGAAGTCGGGCAGGTTGCCCTCGCCGGCGTCGGCGAGTTTGAGGTGCATGCCCATCGCGTAGCCGCCGAGGCCGAAGAACACGCCCTGGCCGAGGGTCAGCATGCCGCCGCGCCCCCAGGCCAGGTAGATGCCGACCGCGACGATCGCGTAGCAGAGGTACTTGGCGAGCAGGTCGAGCCGGAACGGGCTGAGCACCAGCGGTGCCACCACCAGCAGCAGCACTCCGACGGCGACGAAACCGACCGGTCCGGGCCAGCGGGTGGCCGGCCGGGCCCCGTTGGCGGGGGTGGTCGTCCGGGCGGCGCTCATGTCAGCGCCCGGGAACGGAGGACGAACATGCCCTGCGGACGGAACTGGAGGAAGGCCACGATCACTGCGAAGACCACCACCTTGGCCAGGCTCGCATCGGTCCAGAATTCGACGAAGCTGTTGATCGCGCCGAGGGCGACCGCCGCGATCACCGCCCCGCGCAGCTGTCCGAGTCCCCCGGCGACGACGACGAGGAACGCGTCCACGATGTAGTAGGTGCCCAGCGACGGCCCGACCGGGCCGATCAGGGTCAGCGCCACCCCGGCGACGCCGGCCAGGCCGGAGCCGATGAAGAAGGTGAGCTGGTCGACCCGCTGGGTGGCCACCCCGGTCACCGCGGCCAGCTCGCGGTTCTGCATCACCGCCCGCATCCGCCGGCCGTACGACAGTTTGCTGAGGTAGAGCGAGATCGCCACCACGCAGCCGACCGCGAGTGCCATGATGAAGATCCGGTTGTACGGCAGCTGTACGCCGGCCACGTCGAGCCCGCCGGTGAGCCAGCCGGGTGCGGTGACCTGCACGTTGGGCGCGCCGAAGATGTCCCGGGCCAGTTGCTGCAGGATCAGGCTGACGCCGAAGGTGAGCAGCAGGGTGTCCAGCGGCCGGCCGTAGAACCGCCGGATCACCAGGCGTTCCAGGATCAGACCCATGGTGCCGGCGGTGAGGAACGCGACCGGCAGGGCGGCCGGGACGGCCTGCGCCCCGACCAGCCCCTGCATCATGTACGCGGTGTAGGCGCCCGCCAGGATGAACTCCCCGTGGGCCATGTTGATGACGCCCATCTGTCCGAAGGTGAACGTCAGTCCCAGCGCGATCAGGAGCAGCACCGCTCCGATGCTCGCGCCGATGACCAGTTGGTTGAGTACCGCCATGGCGGGCACCTCCCTCCGCTTGTTTACTAGTCTGTTACGACAGGCCTTCGGCCCAGTCGTAGCCGGTCAGGTACGGGTCCGGCTTGATCGGTTCGCCGGAGTTCCACACCTCCTGGATCTGGCCGTCGGGCTGCACCACGCCGATCCGGGCCGTCTTGTAGACGTGCTGGTTGTCGCCATCGATGGTGACCGTGCCCTCCGGTGCCTCGATGCTGATCCCGCCGGCGGCCTCCTTGACCGCCTCGACGTCGGTGCTGCCGGCCGCTTCGACCGCCGCCGCCCACAGGTAGACCGCGTTGTAGCCGGCCTCCATCGGGTCGGAGGTGACCTTCTCCGCCCCGTACTCGGCCTTGAAGGCCTCGACGAAGGCGGTGTTCCGCTCGCCTTCGGTGGTCTGGTAGTAGTTCCAGGCCACCAGGTGGCCGGCGACGTTGTCCGGGCCGATGCCGACGACCTCCTCCTCGGCGACGCTGACCGACACGGTCGGCATCGTCTCGGCGGTGACTCCGACGCTGGTCAACTGCTTGAAGAAGGCGACGTTGCTGTCGCCGTTGAGGGTGTTGAACACCGCGTCGGGCTGGGCCTGCTGCAGCTTGTTGACCACGGTGCTGTACTCGGTGTGGCCCAGCGGCGTGTACTCCTCGCCGACGATCTGCATGCCGTTGGCCTCGGCGTACGCGGTGATGATCTTGTTAGCGGTACGCGGGAAGACGTAGTCGCTGCCGACCAGGAAGAGCGTCTTGTGGCCCTGCTCGGCGAGGTAGTCCAGGGCCGGGACGATCTGCTGGTTGGTGGTGGCCCCGGTGTAGAAGATGTACTCGGAGCTCTCCAGCCCTTCGTACTGCACCGGGTACCACAACAGCGCCTTGTTGCGCTCGAAGACCGGCAGCATCGCCTTGCGGCTGGCCGACGTCCAGCCACCGAAGACGGTGGCGACCTTGTCCTGGGATATGAGCTTCTGCGCCTTCTCGGCGAAGGTGGGCCAGTCCGACGCGCCGTCCTCGACGACGGGTTCGATCTGCTTACCCAGCACGCCACCGGCGGCGTTGATCTCCTCGATCGCGAGCAACTCTGCGTCGCGTACGGTGACCTCACTGATCGCCATGGTGCCGCTCAGCGAGTGCAGGATACCGACCTTGATGGTGTCGGAGTCACCGCCGCCACCGGCCGAGGACGTGGGGTCCTCCGCACAGGCGGTCGCGGCAACCAATGTCGACAGTATACAGAGTGCGGCGAGGCCGCCCCGGAAGCGTCGTGGCATCCAACTCCCCTTCAGCCGAAGTCGTGGTGCCACGAAACGTAGGTACGCCGGGTTTCATGAATCTCGACCCATCGATTTCCAACGCGTTAAGCCCGTCTCACAACGAACCTGAACGGCTGTGCGGTCGCTAGATCGGACGGACACGGTGGACGGACCACATACGACGAAGGTCCCGTGGCCGACCAGCCACGGGACCCGCACTCATCGTTCCTGAAGCGCCGCGACGGCACTTACCGGCCGCGGGCGCGCCGCTCCTCCCGCCGGGCCTCGAACCGGGACGCGGCGGTGTCCAGTTGAGTCATCTGCGCGGCGATCTGGTCACGGGCCGACTCGCCGTCGGCGTCCAGCCCGGTGACATTCCAGATGTCCCACTGGCGCAGCACCGGCGCGAGCACCTCGTCGCGGTGCTGACGCAGGTCGTAGATGCCGGCCATGGCGATCGCCACCGACTTGCGGGCGAAGCCCTCGATGCCCACGCCCGGCATCTGGAAGTCGGCGACCACGTCGGCCACCGCCCGCATCGCCTGACTCGGCGCCAGCTCGAACGCCGCGCCGAGCAGGTTTCGGTAGAACATCATGTGCAGGTTCTCGTCAGCGGCGACCCGGGCCAGCAACCGCTCGCAGAGCGGGTCACCGGTGGCCCGACCGGTGTTGCGGTGCGAGATCCGGGTAGCCAGCTCCTGGAACGACACGTACGCCAGCGAGTGCAGCACCTCGTCGTCGTGCTGGTTGGCGTACCCGTTGGACATGTGCACCATCCGGGCCCGCTCCAGCGCGACCGGATCGACCGCCCGGGTGACGGTCAGGTAGTCCCGGATGGCGGTGCCGTGCCGGCCCTCCTCGGCGGTCCACCGGTGCACCCAGGTGCCCCAGGCACCGTCGCGACCGAACAGGGTGGCGATCTCGCGGTGGTACGAGGGCAGGTTGTCCTCGGTGAGCAGGTTGACGATCAGCGCGGTACGGGCGACGTCCGGGATCTGCGAGTCCTCCGGCGACCACGGTTCGCCGCCGAGCAGGCCGTCGAAGGTCCGCCCGTCGCTCCACGGCACGTACTCGTGCGGGAACCACTCCTTGGCCAGGCCGAGGTGCCGGTCAAGGTTCTCGGCGACCACCGGTTCGAGCTCGACGAGCAGCGCGGTCTGGGACATCGGGGTGGTGGCGGCGACGGTCAACGACGTTCTCCCTACCGGGGTAACCTACGACAGCGTAACTTACGCAACCGTAGGTTATGTCGGGCCGCACCGCCACTTTCCCGGATGATCTTTGCGGCAATCGCCGCCGTATGTCCGCTATGTCGACCAGGCAAGTCGCCATCGGCCGCGTCACTGTCAGCCGGTCACCGTCGGCTGGAGGTCCGCCGACGGCGGTGACCAGGCGTCCGCGGCCGCCGGCACCTGATCCCCCGAGCGGATGTCCTTGACACTGTCCGACTCACCGTCGACCCCGAGGAACCAGACGTACGGGATGTCGCGGCGCTGCGCGTACCGGATCTGCTTGCCGAACTTGGCAGCCGACGGTGACACCTCGGTGGCGATCCCCCGCCGACGCAGCGCGTCGGCCACCCGGTTGCCGGCCGGCCGGCCAGACTCGGCCGGCAACGCCACCAGCACGCAGGTCGGCACCGGCCGGGAGATCGCCAACGCGTCGGCGCCGAACAGCAGCCCCAGCAGCCGGGACACCCCGATCGAGATCCCGACGCCCGGGAAGCGGTCCGCGCCGGCCGAGGCGAGATCGTCGTAGCGGCCACCCGAGCAGATCGAGCCGAACCGCTCGTACCCCTGTAGCTGGGTCTCGTAGACCGTACCGGTGTAGTAGTCCAGACCCCGGGCGATCCGCAGGTCTGCCACGCACAGGCCGGGCGAGTGCGCGGCGGCCGTCTCCAGCACCGCCACAAGCTCGGTGAGCCCTTCGTCGAGCAGCGGGTGCTCGACGCCGAGACCACGCACCGCGTCGGCGACCGAGGCGTCCGGTGCCGAGATCTCCGCCAGCGACAGGCAGGCCTTGGCCTGGCTGTCGCTGGCACCGGCCGTCTCGGCCAGCAGCTCGGCCACCCGCTGCGGGCCGACCTTGTCCAGCTTGTCGATCGCCCGCAGCGCCGCGTCCGGATCGGTCAACCCGATCCCCCGGTAGAAGCCTTCGCAGACCTTGCGGTTGTTGACCTGGATCCGCACCGGCGGGATCGGCAGACTCGCCAGCGCGTCCCCGATGACCAGCGGCAGCTCCGCCTCGTGGTGCGGGGCCAGCTCGTCGCGGTCAACGATGTCGATGTCGGCCTGCAGGAACTCCCGGTAGCGGCCCTCCTGCGGCCGCTCCCCCCGCCACACCTTCTGGATCTGGTAGCGGCGGAACGGGAACTGCAGCTTGCCGGCGTTCTCCAGCACGTAGCGGGCGAACGGCACGGTCAGATCGAAGTGCAGCCCGAGGGCGTCGTCACCGACCTCGGCACCCGGCTCGGCCTGCAACCGGCGCAGCAGGTAGACCTCCTTGGAGGTCTCCCCCTTGCGCAGCAGCTGGTCCAGCGGCTCCACCGCGCGGGTCTCCAGCGGGGCGAAGCCGTACAGCTCGAAGGTGTGCCGCAGCCGGTCGATGACGTACTGCTCGATCATCCGCTGCGGGGGCGACCACTCCGGGAAGCCGGAGATCGGCCTGGGCTTGCTCATCGGTACATCCTCGTCGTCACAGTCCGGTACGGCGGGCCGGCACGGCGTTGCCGCTGCCGGCGGCCTCGTGCAGATAGGGGTTGCTCACACGCTCCCGGCCGATGGTGGTGGCCGGACCGTGGCCGGGCAGCACCACGGTGTCGTCGGCCAACGGCAGCACCTTGTCCCGCAGGCTGGTCATCATCGTCGCCATGCTGCCACCGGGCAGGTCGGTGCGGCCGATCGAACCGGCGAACAGCACGTCGCCGGAGAGACAGACCTGCTCGGCCTCCCAGGGCGAGTCTGCGCCGGGCAGCCGGAACAGCACCGAACCGCCGGTGTGGCCAGGGGCATGGTCGACGCTGATCTCCAACCCGGCCAGCGTCAGCGTGGCGCCGTCGGTCAGCTCGGCGACGTCGTCCGGTTCGCTGTACGGCAGCCGGCCGCCGAACATCGCCGCCAGGTCCGTCGACAGGCCTTTCGCCGGGTCGGCCAGCATCTCCCGGTCACCCGGATGCACGTACGCGGTGATGCCACGCGTGCCGCAGACCGGCGCGACCGAGAAGGTGTGGTCGAGATGGCCGTGGGTGAGCAGCACCGCCGCCGGATGCAGCCGGTGCTCGGCCAGCACCTGGTCCAGGTCGTCGAGCACCCCGATGCCGGGGTCGACGACGACGCACTGCTCGCCCGGCCCGGCGGCCACCACGTAGCAGTTGGTGCCGAACGCCTGCGCCGGGAAGCCGGTGATGAGCACGCCTCTCCTCTCCGTCGGCCGGCCCGCGCGGGCCGCCGGAATCGTCTCCGGGTCGAGCCTAGCCGCCGCGACACGCGGGGCCGCCGTGGCACACCTGCCGGCCCCACCCAGTCCGCGACGGCAGCGATGATCTCCAATTGGATACAGAGCGGACCTCGTACAACAATTTCCCAGCCGATACCCGTACACTCTTGCGGGCGTGTGGCGTGGCGCACCGCAAAGGCGCCCGGGTCCGGCACGCCCTCCGCAGGACACGTACCGACCCGCCGCACGGCGCAGGGATGATCAGGAAAGGGGAGCGCGGGTGGCCTCCAGTAGGGACCGGCAGCGCAAGTTGGCGCGGGCGAAGCTTGACCGGCAGATGGCCCGGCGTGCCGCCGCGGCCCGGCGCAAGCGGCGGATCCGCGCCGGCGTGGGCGCCGGCCTCGCGCTGCTGCTCATCGCCGGCGGCTCGGCCTGGGCGCTCGGCGCCTTCGACGGCGAGCCGGAGACCCCGGAGGCTGCGGGCATCTGCACCTGGACCCCGCAGGACCCGGCCGCCAACAGCAACCTCACCGACGTCGGCATGCCGGAAACCACCGACCCGCCGAACCAGGGGGTCCAGCCGATGACGATCACCACCAACCAGGGCGAGCCGATCACCGTCGAGCTCGACCTCGCCGCCGCGCCATGCGCCGCCGCCAACTTCGCCCACCTGGCCAGCCGCAACTTCTTCGACGACACGACCTGCCACGAGATCACCGACGAGGGCGCGATCCTGTGCGGCGACCCGAGCGGCACCGGACAGGGCGGGCCGACGTACTCGTACTTCAGCGAGAACGTGCCGGTCTCGCCGCAGCTGGACCCGTCGGCCGACCCGACGCAGGAGCTGGCCGACCATCCGCCGCTCTACCCGGCCGGCACGGTCGCTGCGGTCGGCGTGCCGCAGGGCACCAACGGCAGCCAGTTCAAGATCTTCTTCGAGGACTACACCACCGAGTTCCCCTCGTACCCGATCATCGGGAAGGTGACCTCGGGGATGGACACGGTCGAGGCGATCGGCGCTCTCCCACTGGTGAACAACGCTGCCGGCGCCCAGGTGAAGCCGGAGACCGACGTGGTCATCCAGAGCCTGACCGTCGGCGAGCCGATCGGGGCCGACGAGACCGAGGCGACCCCGTCGACCGACCCGAGCACCTCGGCACCGGCCACCACCGACCCGTCGGCCACCGAGCCGGACGCGGAGGGCACCGACGGCACCGCCGGCCAGTCCTGACCAGACCAGACAACCCGAATCCAGGAGGATCCACCGTGACGTCGACCAGGGAGCGGCAGCGTGCCGCGGCTCGGGCCCGCCTTGAAAAGGAGATGGCCCAGCGCGCCGAGGCGGCCCGCAAGCGCCGCCAGTTGCAGGCCAGCATCGGTGCCGGCGTCGCCCTGCTGCTCGTGGCCGCGGGCACGGTGTGGCTGGTCGCCAGCCTCGGGGACGACGAGAGCGAGACCACGCCCCAGGCCGACGGTGCCGACGCCGGCGTGACCTGCGTGTGGAACGAGATCCCCGCCGAGCAGCGCCGTGAGACGACCGTGGACGTCGGTGTGCCGCCGACCACCACGCCGCCGGACACCGGCACCCAGGTGATGACCCTGGACACCAACTTCGGTGAGATCCAGGTGGAGATGGACCTGGCTGAGGTGCCGTGCACGGCGGCCAGCTTCAGCCACCTGGCCAGCCAGCAGTTCTGGGACAACACCAAGTGCCACCGGATGTTCCCCGGCATGCTGCAGTGCGGTGACCCGAGCGCCAGCGGCGAAGGCTACCGGGACACCGACGGCACCGGCGGGCCCGGCTACCAGTTCGCCAACGAGAACCTGCCGGTCGACGACCGGCCCGCCTACCCGGCCGGGGTGGTGGCGATGGCCAACAGCGGCCCGGACACCAACGGCAGCCAGTTCTTCTTCATCTACCAGGACGTCGAGCTCAGCCCGGACTACACCGTGCTCGGCCGGGTCGTCGAGGGCCTCGACGTCATCCAGGAGGCCACCGAGGCCGGTCACGACGGTGCGTTCGAGCCGTCCCCCGGCGGCGGCCACCCCAACAACGACATTCTGATCAACTCGTTGACGGTGAGCGAGCCGCAGTAGTCCACGGGCCTCGGTGGCCGGCAACGCCGCCGACCCCGCTGAGCCGGTACCAGTGCGCCAGGGCATTACCCGATGCCCTGGCGCCTTCTTGTCAGGTGCCGGAGGTGACCCGGTAGGCGTCGAAGACGCCGTCGACCTTGCGGACCGCGTTGAGCAGATGGCCAAGGTGCTTCGGGTCGGCCATCTCGAACGAGAAGCGGCTGACCGCCACCCGGTCCCGGGTGGTGGTCACGGTCGCCGAGAGAATGTTCACCCGCTCCTCGGAGAGCACCCTGGTCACGTCAGCCAGCAGCTTGTGCCGGTCGAGCGCCTCAACCTGGATGGCGACGAGGAACGTCGACGCCGAGGTCAACTTCCAGGTGACCTCGACCAGCCGTTCCTGTTGCGCCTTGAGCTCGGCCGCATTGAAGCAGTCGTCGCGGTGCACGCTGACGCCGCCGGACCGGGTGACGAAGCCGAACACCGTGTCCGGCGGGACCGGGGTACAGCAGCGGGCCAGTTTGATCCAGACGTCGGTGACCCCGCGTACCACCACGCCGGGGTCGGCGCCGTTGTGCCGTGCCCGGGGCGGGCGGGTTGCGACGGCCGACTCGGCCAGGTCCTCGGCGGCCCCTTCCTCGCCGCCGAGGCTGACCATCAGCCGCTGCACCACCGACTGCGCGGACACCTGGCTGTCGCCGACCGCCGCGTACAGCGCGGCGACGTCGGCCAGGTGCAGGTCGCGGGCGATCGCCATCAGCGAGTCCGTGGTGAGCATCCGCTGCAACGGCATGCCCTGCTTGCGCATCGCCTTGGCGATCGCGTCCTTGCCCGTCTCGATTGCCTCCTCGCGGCGTTCCTTGTTGAAGTACTGCCGGATCTTGGTGCGGGCCCGAGGGCTCTTGACGAAGCCCAGCCAGTCCTGGGTCGGGCCGGCGGTCGCCGACTTGGAGGTGAAGATCTCGATGACGTCGCCGTTGGACAGCGTCGATTCCAATGGCACCAGCTTGCCGTTGACCCGCGCCCCGATGCACTTGTGCCCCACCTCGGTGTGCACGGCGTAGGCGAAGTCGACCGGGGTGGAACTGGTGGGCAGCGGGATCACGTCGCCCTTGGGGGTGAAGACGTAAACCTCCTGGCTGGACAGGTCGAAGCGCAGCGCGTCGAGGAACTCGCTCGGATCGCTCGCCTCCCGCTGCCAGTCGAGCAGTTGCCGCAGCCAGGTCATCTCGTCGATGTGCGCCGGCGGGCCGACGACGGTGGCGCCCTTCTGCTCCTTGTACTTCCAGTGCGCGGCGATGCCGAACTCGGCGGTACGGTGCATCGCGTAGGTGCGGATCTGCATCTCCACCGGCTTGCCGGTGGGCCCGATCACCGTGGTGTGCAGCGACTGGTACATGTTGAACTTCGGCATCGCGATGTAGTCCTTGAACCGGCCGGGGACCGGCTGCCAGTTCGCGTGGATCACGCCGAGCGCCGCGTAGCAGTCGCGGACCGTGTCGACCAGGATGCGTACGCCGACCAGGTCGTAGATGTCGTTGAAGTCCCGCCCCCGGACAATCATCTTCTGGTAGATCGAGTAGAGGTGCTTCGGCCGGCCGGTGACCTCCGCCCTGACCTTCGCGGCGCGCAGGTCGACCTGCACCTTCTGGGTCACCTTGCGCAGCTGGGTGTCGCGCTGCGGCTGGTGTTCCCCGATCAGCCGGTTGATCTCCTCGTACCGTTTCGGGAACAGCGTGCCGAATGCCAGATCCTCCAGCTCCCACTTGACGGTGTTCATACCGAGCCGGTGGGCCAGCGGCGCCAGGATCTCCAGGGTCTCCTTGGCCTTCTGCTCCTGCTTCGCCTTGGGCAGGAAGGTCAGCGTCCGCATGTTGTGCAGCCGGTCGGCGAGCTTGATCACCAGGACCCGGGGGTCCTTCGCCATCGCCACCACCATCTTGCGGATGGTCTCGGCCTTGGCCGCGTCGCCCAGCTTGACCCGGTCGAGCTTGGTGACCCCGTCGACCAGCAGCGCCACCTCACCACCGAAGTCGGCGCGCATCTCGTCGAGGGTGTAATCAGTGTCCTCGATCGTGTCGTGCAGCAGCGCGGCGACCAGCGTCGTGGTGTCCATGCCGAGATTGGCGAGGATGGTGGCAACCGCCAACGGATGCGTGATGTACGGATCGCCGGACTTGCGGTACTGCCCGGAGTGCCACTTGGAGGCCATCTCGAAGGCCCGCTGCAGCACCCGTGGGTCGGCCTTCGGGTGGCTCTGCTGGTGGGTGGCGATCAGCGGTTCCAGCACCTCGGGGATGTGCGGCGCCTGCCAGGGCGCGTTGAACCGGGCCAGCCGGGCCCGTACCCGACGCCCGGTCGGCGCACCGTTGAACGCGAAACCAGTGCCGGCCGCGCCCGCGCCGGCGTGGTCGCCCGCACCGTTCGCCGCCGCAGCTGTCGCACCGTTCGCCGCCGGGGGTGCCGCGCTGCGGTCACCGGCGACGTCGGGGCCGCCCGGATTGACGGCAGAACCGGGTGCCTCGCCGTTGGTCACGCCCCCAGTGGGGTTGACCTCGCCAGTCGGATGCACAGTGCCCTCCATGGAAGGAGCGACGACGTCGGGGGACACCGGCCTCCCTCACCTCTGCCGGAACTCAGCCGACCGTATCGGGCTGAGCTGCTACCGCGCTAGCCAGGAGACAGCGCCCCTGACTGACAGGGACCGCAATATTACCCGTCCGGCCGGTGCTGCGCCCGGCGGCCGAGCTGCCCGTCGGCCGGCTCACACCCGCCACATGGCGTGCACCGACCGGGGCGCGAGCCGGTCCCGCCCGGCGAGGAATCCCAGCTCCAGCAGGACGGTGAAGCCGATCACCGTTCCCCCGGCCCGGTCGACCAGGTCCAGCGTGGCGGCGGCGGTTCCGCCGGTGGCCAGCACGTCGTCGACCACCAGGACCCGCTGACCGACCGTGAAGGCGTCCTGATGCACCTCCAGGACCGCCTCGCCGTACTCCAACGCGTACGAGGCGGAGAACGATGCCCGGGGCAGCTTGCCGGCCTTGCGGACCGGGACCACCCCGGTGCCGGTGGCGTACGCGATCGCCGCCGCCAGCACGAACCCACGCGCCTCGATGCCGGCGACCACGTCGAAGGAGTCCGCTCCGTGGTGGGCGATGATCCGGTCGGTGATCTCCCGGAACGCCGGCCCGTCGGCGAACAGCGGCATCAGGTCCTTGAATACGATGCCGGGTTTGGGGAAGTCCGGTACGTCGATCACCCGACTGGCCACCAACGCGGCCGTCTCGGCACCGCTGTCCCCGACGATCACTGCCTCGGTCTCCGTCACCTTCCGCCCTTTCCGTGCCGGGTGAGACCGGTGGTGTTCCGGCGGCGTGTCGCCG
>NZ_JBSWXD010000037.1:0-44445 GCF_056160425.1 Micromonospora sp. ABR4_055 | reverse complement strand
CCCTTCTCTCAACCTTCCCTTCCCTTTCTGCCCTCTCCCTTTTCTCCCCCCCCCCCCCCCCCCGGCCGAACGTGCGTGCCGCCGTGCTCGCCCTGCTCGTCGAAGGACCAATGCACGGGTACGAGATGATCCGGGAACTCGACTCCCGCACCGGCGGTGCCTGGCGACCGAGCCCGGGATCGATCTACCCCACCCTGCAACTGCTCGAGGACGAAGGGCTGGTCGTCGGGACCGTGGACGCGGCCGGCGGCAGCCGCCGGCAGTACGCGTTGACCGACGCCGGCCGCCCCGAGGCCGAGCAGGCCGCCGAGCAGGCGCCGTGGACGCAGTTCGCCCCGGAAACCGTGGAGAGCTGGCACGACGTGCGCGAATCCGGTATGCAGACGTTGCACGCGCTGCGCCACGTGATGATGAACGGCACCGCCGAGCAGCGGGAGCGGGCCCTGGCCGTACTCGACGAGACTCGCCGCAAGCTGTACGCCATCCTGGCCGACTCCGAGTAGGTCGCCGGTCACCGCAGGATTCGTAGGGATCGGCTGTCGATCCGGCGGCCCGCCGATCGTCGTCATGGCGTACGGCAACGCCACTACCTGCGAGGAGCCCGACATGAAGTACATGCTGTTGTTCGTCAGCCCGCCGACCGACGGCCCGGAGCAGGCCGGGGCGCAGTGCACGGTCGAGGACTGGATCGCCTACGACAAGCAGATGAAGGACGCCGGCATCTGGGTCAGCGGCAACGCCCTGGCGGACCTGACCACCTGCACTTCGGTCAAGGTCGACGCAGACGGTCAACGGATCGTCACCGACGGCCCGTTCGCTGAGAGCCGCGAGGTGCTCGGCGGCTACGACATCATCGACGTACCGGACCTGGACGTCGCGCTGAACTGGGCGGCCCGCTCGCCCGGTGCCCGGGACGGGGGATCGGTGCAGGTGCGTCCGGTCGCCGAGTTCGGGATCTGATCCCCCGATGGCCGGCGTCGAATCGCCCGACGACCCCGCCGCGCCCGCGAGGGGTGCCGATCCGGAAACGGCGAGGGGTGCCGATCCGGAAACGGTGCGGGGTGCCGATCCGGAAACGGTGCGGACCTCGGTGGCGGCCGTGTTCCGCGAGGAGCACGGCCGGCTGCTCGCCACCCTGGTCCGCCGCTTCGGTGACCTGCACCTGGCCGAGGAGGTGGCGGCCGAGGCCGTCGAGGCGGCTCTGACGCACTGGCCGGTCTCCGGCGTGCCGACCCGCCCCGGGGCGTGGCTGCTGACCACCGCCCGGCGTCGCGCGGTGGACCGGATCCGCCGTGACCGGACGCTGGCGCTGCGCCTGGCGGTGCTGCAGGCCGAGGCGGACCGGGCCGACCCGGCGCCGGCCGCCGACATCGACCCCGACCTGCCCGACGACCGGCTCGCGCTCTTCTTCACCTGCGCCCACCCGGCGTTGCCCGCGCCGGACCGGGTGGCGCTGACCCTGCGCCACCTCGGCGGGCTGACCACCGCCGAGGTGGCCCGGGCCTTCCTCGTGCCGGAGGCGACGATGGCCCAGCGGATCGTCCGGGCGAAACGCAAGATCCGCGACGCGCGCATTCCGTTCCGGGTGCCCGGTGTCGACGAGTTGCCGCAGCGACTCCCCGGCGTGCTGCAGGCGGTGTACTCGATCTTCACCGAGGGCTACGCGGCGAGCTCCGGTCCGCACCTGCAGCGCCTCGACCTGGCCGAGGAGGCCGTCCGGCTGGCCCGCATCCTGCACCGGCTGCTCCCGACCCAACGGGAGACCGCCGGCCTGCTCGGGCTGCTGCTGCTGGTCCACGCCCGTCGGCACGCCCGGACCGGCCCGGACGGGGCGCTGGTGCTCCTCGACGAGCAGGACCGGCGGCGGTGGGACCGACCGATGATCGCCGAAGGCTGCGGGCTGGCCCGTACGGCGTTGACCGGTGGCCCGCCCGGACCGTACGGGCTGCAGGCCGCGATCGCCGCGTTGCACGACGAGGCCGCCGACGTCGCCGGCACCGACTGGCCGCAGATCGTCGCCCTGTACGACGTACTGGCGCGGATCGCGCCCTCGCCGGTGGTCGACCTGAACCGGGCGGTGGCGGTGGCCATGCGCGACGGCCCGGCCGCCGGGCTGGCCATTCTCGACGAGCTGGCCGCCGACCCTCGGCTGCGCTCGCACCACCCGTTCCCGGCGGCCCGGGCCGAGCTGCTGCAGCGTCTCGGCCGGTACGCCGACGCGGCCGACGCCTACCGGCAGGCGCTGGAGCTGGCCGGCACCGAGCCGGACCGGGAGCACCTGCGGAGTCGGTTGGCTGCGGTACGGGCGGCGACCGCCGCGACGGACTGAGCCGGTCCCGGCGCCCGGTCCCGTCACCTCCCGACGGTGTCGGTCCGTTCGCCGAGACTGACGGCAGACCTTTCTTCCTCGGCCGAGTAAGCAGCTGAATACGTGTTCGGTGGATCGTTGACACTCTGCGAAGAGATAAGTCAGACTTTTGCCGGGAGGTCGACATGAGCGAGCTGCGACGACTGGCGGTCATCAACTCCGACGCGAAACGGGCCCCGGTCCTGCCCGATCCACCTGGACTCGTCACCGAACTGCTCGACCCGCGCCTGCGGCGGTTCGCCCGTACCCCCTACGAACACCTGCTCACCGAGGTCGGCACGGTCGACGTCGCCGAGGCGGCGATCGCCGCCGGCTGCGACGCCGTCTACATCGACACGTTCGGCGACTACGGCGTGGACCGGCTGCGGGCGGCCACCACGGTGCCGATCGTCGGTGCCGGCGAGGCGACACTGGCCTGGGCCGCCGCACTCGGTCGGCGGTTCAGCATCGTCACCGTCTGGCCGGCCTCGATGGACTACCTCTACGCGCAACGACTGGCCACCTGCCCCGGTGGCGAGCTCGCCGCCGGCGTGCACTACCTCTCCGACGAGACCGAGCTCGACCTGGTCGGCACCGACAGCGGGGTCAAGGCCCGGATGGGTCGGGGCGAGACCGACGTGGTCGCCGCCATCACCGAGGCGTGCCTGCGGGCCGCCGACGCCGATGGCACCGACCTGATCTTCTTCGGCTGCACCTGCATGACCCCGGTCGTCGAGGAGGTCGGGCACCGGACCGGGATCGAGATCCTCGACCCGTCCGTCGTCGGCCTGCGGGCCGGGCACGCCGCCGCGCTCGCCGCCACCGGTGCGCCAGCGCGGACCGGCCGGCTCGGCGCGGTCACCGCCCTGGTAGACGCCTACCTGGGTGTGGACGCGACGGCCGGGGCCAGTTGTTCGGTCGACGCCGACGGCTGCGAGGTCTGCGCCGTCACCTCGGCCTCGGCGTCGTGACGCCGCTGTGTCGGCGGGTCGGCATCGACCTGCCGGTGATCGCTTTCAGCCACTGCCGGGACGTGGTGGCGGCGGTGAGCCGGGGTGGTGGACTCGGGGTGCTCGGCGCGGCCTCGATGTCCCCGGAGGATCTCGAGCAGGATCTCGCCTGGCTCGACCGGGAGTGCGGGCGTACGCCGTACGGTGTCGATCTGCTCTTTCCCGCCACGACGGCCGGTGACGACCCGGCGGACCTGCTCGCCCAGATCCCGGCCGGGCATCAGGAGTTCGTCGCCGGGTTGCGGACCCGGCTGGGCATCCCGCAGCGGCGCAGCGCGCCCGGGCGGACCCGGCTGGGTGGGATGCCGACCGAGATCGACCATCTGATGACCCACGCGAACGCGTACGCGTTGTGGGAGGTCGTCCAGGCCCACCCGGTCCGGCTGGTGGCCAGCGCCCTCGGGCCGCCGCCCGCCGCGGTGCGGGCCGTCGCGACCCGGCGCGACATGCTGGTCGCCGGCCTGGTCGGCGACCAGCGACACGTCCGTCATCAGCTGGCCGCCGGCGTCGACGTGATCGTCGCCCAGGGCTACGAGGCGGCCGGACACACCGGCGAGACCACCACGATGGTGCTGGTGCCGCAGGTCGTGGCGGCCGCCGGTGAGGTGCCGGTGGTCGCCGCCGGCGGCATCGCCACCGGCCGTCAGATGGTCGCCGCACTGGCACTGGGCGCGCAGGCGGTGTGGACCGGCTCCATCTGGCTCTCCACCGCCGAGAGCGATCTCGACCCGGTGGTCAAGGACAAGATCGTGACGGCGGCGGCGACCGACACCGCGAAGACCACGTCGTACACCGGTAAGCCGACCCGACAGCTGACCACCGCGTGGACCCGGGCCTGGCAGCAGCCGCCGGCGCCGGCGCCGCTGGCCTCACCGGTGCAGCAGCTCCTCGCCCGTGACGCCGTCGTCAGCTCGTTCGAGCATCAGGTGACCCCGGTGATGGGTTCGGCGGCGGGCCAGGCGGTGGGCCTGGTCGACCGGGTGCGCTCCGTCGCCAGTGTGCTGGACGACCTGCGGACCGGCATGGCCGACGCGGTCGGCGACATCGCCGCCCTGGCCGATGACGACGCCAGTGACGTCGGTGACGCTGCCGCCCGCGACGGCGACTGACCCGGCGGGCGCGACGGCGACTGACCGGCGGCCGCGCGGCCCTTCACCGCCGACGGCGGCGGCGGGCGTCCAGGGCGGCGGCACCCAGCGTGTACGTGCTGAGCAGGGCGATGATCCCGGTCGCGACGGTCAGCACCGCTGACAGCGAGGTGCCGGTCAGCGCCGCGCCGCTGAGCAGTGCGCTGCCGCCGAGCGTGGTGAAGGCGGCCACCATCCACGCCGCGTAGATCTCCGCCCGCCGGTGCGTCGGTGCCGACTCGCCGATCAGTCGGGTGGCGCCGAGCAGCGTCAGCCCGCCCCCGAAGCCGACCAGCACCGCGCCGGTGACGGTGGCCGCCGGGTCCTGAAGATGCAGGGCCAGCGCGGTGGCCCCGGCGCCACCGGTGATCGCCACTACGCCCAGGCAGATCGACCGGGTCGAGTCGAGTCGGTTGAACAGCAACTGGGACAGCAGCGTCATACCGATCAGCAGGGTGAGCAGTCCGCCGGTGCCGCCGGCGGCGGTGACGCCGGCACCTTCGGCGAGGATCCGCGAGCCGAAGGTGCCGAACAGGGCCATGCACCCGTTGAGGGTCATCAGTGAGCAGGTGGCGACGCTGAACGGCAGCAGGATGGCGCGGGGGACCCGGACCGGCCGGACCAGCCGGATCCGTCGCGTCGTCCGACGGTCGGCCGGGGTGCGGACCAGCAGGATCAACGGCACCAGGGCGGCCACGCCGATGACGACGAACGGCAGCACCAGCGGGTAGCGGGTGTGGTCGGCCAGCAACCCGGACATCAGCGGTGCCAGGCCCATGCCGAGGGTGGTGCAGACCGAGTGGGTCAGGCTCCCCGCACGGGTGCCGCGAGGATGGAAGTCCAGCAGCGCGGCGGCGGTGGTGGCGCTGACCATCCCGGTCGCCATGCCCTGCACCACCCGCCCGGCGACCAGCGCCGGCAGCGACGCCGCGGTCGCGGTCACCAGGCACGCCGCCAGGACCAGCGCGACCCCGCCGAACATCACCGCCCGTCGACCGACCAGATCGGACAGACCGCCCAGTAGCGTCACGACCAGGATCACCCCGACGGGATAGCCGGCGAACGCGACGGCGACCTGCGCCGGCGTCAGCTGCCACCGGTCCGCGTAGATCGCGAACAGCGGGGTGGCGGCGAAACTGCCCAGCACGGCGACGAGGATCAGCGCGCCGGAGGCGGCAGCCATCCTCGCCGACGGACGTCGTGGGGTTTCCTCCAGCGCAGAGGTCGACACCGGCCACCGCCTTCCGGACAAAAGTCTGATGAATGAGGTCCGAGGCTGTCAAGGTCTTGCCAGACGAGGGTTCCCACCTGCAGAGTGTGGCCTGGAACTGCTGCTTGCTCGGCGGGCGACGAGGTTACACGGCGGAAACAGTGTTGGCGTCAAGGACTGTTGTCCAGTGTCTTTACGCCTAACGTCAGACATATTAGGTTGAGGCACTGGGCGTACTCGCCGCCAGTGGCGGGAGGTGGAGGTGCACCGATGACAGTCACGATCGTCGACGCCGGGAACGTGCCGTGGGTCAACGGCGAGCAGGTCTACGACTCGATGGAGCCCGCCTTCCGCGACAACTTCGGCGGCGACCCCGACCAGGTGCGTGAACTGCTGTCCCGGTACTGGATGCGGTCGCTGTGGCTGGACCGGGACACCACCCGCAGGATCGACCACATCCGGGCCGTCGCCGGCTACCGCGATCTCAGCGAGGCCTACCACGACAGCGTGGAGGAGGCGTACTTCCTCGACGGTGTGGTCGACCTCAGCGCCGAGGGACGGCTGATCGCCGGCGACTACTTCTGGCGTCCGCCGGGCTGGGTGCACAAGGCCAGCAGCGACGAGGGCTTCACCGCGATCCTGTGCATGGAGGGCGCGGTCGCCACCGAGGGCAGTGACCGGGTGACCCGGGTGGTCTGCCCGGACGACCAGGCCGGCGTGCGGGCCCGGGCAAACGGGGCAGCCGGGGCGGCCGACGACGTCGGCCCGCGCGGCTACCTGCGGCGGGTCGAGTCGCGGCAGCTGCCCTGGGCACCGTTGACCGCCCGGTGGTCGGGTGTCGACGCCGAGGTGGTCGGGCTGCCGTCGCCCGACACCGGACCGACACCGGTGGGCCGGCCGCTGAGCCGCAACGTGGTCACCGGGGCGTGCAGTGCGCTGGTCCGGCTGCCGGCCGGCTACACCGGTACGCCGCAGCCGGTCGACCGGGAACGGTTCCTCGTCACCACCACGGGGACCCTGACGGTCGCGGGGCAGCCGCTGACCGCCTGCTCGCTGATACACCTGCCGGCCGGTGCCACGCCGCCGCCCATCGTCGCCGACACCGACGTCGAGCTGTTCGTCAAGATCGGGGAGGCGACGGCGTGACCGACGTACGGTTCGCCACCGACGACCAGGTGATGACGATCGTCCTCGACGGCCCGGAGACGATGAACAGCCTGACGCCGGCGGCGATCGCCGGACTGGACGCCGCCCTGGCCGCCGCCGAGGTCGATCACACCCTGCGGGCCGTGGTGATCACCGGAGTGGGGGACCGGGCGTTCAGCGTCGGGATGGACATCGACTTCCTGGAATCCTGCTTCGACGACCCACAGCGGATCTTCCTGCCGTTCCTGCGCTCGTACCATGCGGTACTGCGTCGCATCGAGCAGCTCGGCGTACCGGTCGTCGCCCGGGTCAACGGCCTCGCCCGCGCCGGTGGCTTCGAGCTGATCCTGGCCTGTGATTTCGTGATCGCCGCCGACGAGGCGAAGGTCGGCGACATCCACCTGGAGTTCGGCATGCCGCCCGGTGCCGGCTCCAGCCAGCGTGCGCCGCGCAAGCTCGGCGACCAGCGGGCCAAGGCGCTGATGCTCACCCCGCTGTGGCTGCGCGGGCCGGAGCTGGTGCAGTGGGGTGTCGCGCTGGCCAGCGCACCCCGGGCGCAGCTGGACGACGAGGTCGGCAAGCTGCTGTCGTCGCTGCGCGGCCGGTCCCGCCCGGCGATGGCGATCACCAAGCGGCTGCTCAACTCGGTGCACACCATGACGCTGGAGGAGGGCCTGCGCTACGAGCGCGAGATGTTCTCCCGGCTGCACGAGGAGGTGCCCGAGGTGGCCGAGGGCTACCGGGCGTTCGTCGACAAGCGCGAGCCGGTCTGGGGGGACGTCGATGTCCGCGGCCTTGCCTGAACCGCCGGCCCCGCCCTCGCCGTCGGCGGATCCGCCGTCGGTCACCGTCACCGCGGAGCTGGTCGACACCCTGATCAGTCGGGGCGGCTACACCCATCCGCTGTTCAACCCGCCGGACCCGGGCAGTGGCGGTGGCCCGCCGCTGCCCGGCCAGGCGGTGCTGCTGCTGATGGGCGGCCTGGCCGAGCAGTCCGGCCAGCTCGACGACGCGATCGCGCTGCTGGAGCTGCGCCGGATGCGGTTCCATCAGCTGGTCCGGGCCGGCGCCACGCTGCGGGTGCGGATCGAGCGCCTCGCCAGCCGGAGCACCTCCAGCGGCAAGGTCGTGGCCGAGCTGCGGTGGACCGCCGTCGACGCCGACGGTGCGCCCGTGGCCGAGGCCGAAGCCGTCATGCTGATGAACGAATCGGGAAAGGCGGACCCAAGGTGACGGGTGTGCAGCTCAACATGGCGGCCGGGATCCGGGAGTTCGGCCGCGCCACGCCACGCCGGATCGCGGTGGTCGACGGCGACCGTGAGGTCACCTTCGGTGCCCTGCACCAGCGGTCGAGCCAGCTGGCCAGTGCGACCCTGGACCGGGGGTTGGCGCCCGGGGAGCGGATCGCGGTGCTGAGCAACAACCGGTACGAGTACTTCGAGATCTCCGCGGCGATGGCCAAGGCCGGTATCCCGACGGTGCCGCTGAACCCGCGCAACAACGTGACCGACAACGCGTACATCCTGGCCCACTCGGCCGTCCAGGGGATCATCGTCGCCGACGACCTCGCCGACCGGGTCGACGGGCTGCTCGACGGGCTACGGCTGGTGCTCAGCTTCGACGGCGGGGTGGGCGAGCACTACGGGACGTTCCTCGACGGTGGGCGGGCGGTCGACCCGCAGGTGCCGGTCGACGAGCTGGATCCGTTCTGTGTCACGTACACCTCCGGCACCACCGGGCGACCCAAGGGGGTGCTGCTCACCCACCGGGGCCGGGTGCTGACCGCGTTCGGGGTGGGGCTGGACTACGGGCTGGGCCCGAACCGCAGCACGATCGCGGTGGCGCCGATGTACCACGGCGCCGGCTTCGAGTTCGCGTACGCGGCACCGATGCTCGGCGGCTCCTGCACGGTACTGCCGAGCTGGGATCCGCAGCGGCTGCTCGACCTGATGGTGAGCAGCCGGGCGGAGACGGTCTTCCTGGTGCCCACCCACGCCCAGCACATCCGCCGGTTCTGTCCGGAGCCGGCGGCCCGCTACGACCTGTCGGCGCTGAAGACCCTCTACTTCAACGCCGCCGCGTTGCCGGTCGCGCTCAAGGAGTGGGTGATCGAGGCGTTTCCCGGCGTGGAGGTGCACGAGCTCTACGGGTCGACGGAGTGCTCGATCGTGACCAACCTGCGGCCGGAGTTCGCGCTGGACCGGGCGGGCAGCGTGGGTCATCCGTGGTTCTGGAACGAGGTACGGCTGGTCGACGAGGACGGGGCGCAGGTCGGCCCGGGTGAGCCCGGCGAGCTGTACGCGCGTTCGCCGCTGCTGCTGACCGGCTATCTCAACGACGAGGAGGCGACCCGGGCCGGGTACGACGCCGACGGCTTCTTCTCGGTCGGCGACATCGCGGTCCGTGACGAGGAAGGCTTCATCTCGATCGTCGACCGGAAGAAGGACATGATCATCGCGGGTGGGGTGAACATCTTCCCCCGCGAGATCGAGGAGGTCATCGCGCGGCACGGGCCGGTGGACGAGGTCGCGGTGGTCGGCGTTCCGGACGAGGTGTACGGCGAGCGGATCGCCGCGTTCGTGGTGAGCCGTGCCGGCCAGCAGATCGACGTCTCCACGCTGGATGGCTACGTACGGGAGCACGTGGCGCGGTACAAGGTTCCCCGGGAATGGCACGTGGTCGACCAGTTGCCGCGCAACCCGAGCGGGAAGATCCTCAAGCGGACGATCCGCGACGAGTACGTCAGTCAACCTGGTAAGGGTTGATTGTAGGCGCCTTCTCTTCCAATGTCTGACCAATGTGGGTGGGACGGTTTTCGTCGCTGTACCCGTATTGAAACGCGGCGCTGCCCGCTTGTTGCGCTGCTGCCAGCGGTGGAGATTGTGTCAGTACGGTAAAACTCTGACTTTTAGTGGACTGGCTGGTCAGAGGCCGTTAGTGTCATCCGCACCAAGGTCCCGATGCGGCTCGCGGCTCACCTGTCGACCGCACGGACTTCGTGATCAGGAGGCCATCGTGTCCCACTTCAATAGTTCCGGTGTCGCCCTCTCCCGTCGCTCCGTGCTCGCCGGTCTCGGCGGCGCGTTCATGGGCGGCGTACTGCTGACCGCCTGCGGCAGCGACGACTCCGACTCCGGTTCCACCGGCGCCGCCGACGGCGACCTCACCACGATCCGACTCGCCGGACTACCGGCCTCGGCGCTCGCCGCGTTCAAGCTCGCCATGTCCGACGGTGCCTTCGAGGCCGCCGGCCTCGACATCCAGTACGAGGAGTACGCCGAGGCGGCCGCCGTCTACACCGCGTACCGGGCCAACGAGGTCGACGGTGGCCTCGGCGGCATCCCGTCCACCGCCAACCTGGTCGCCACCGGCGTCGACCGCAAGGTCGTCTGCGCGCTGCAGCGCACCACCAACGGCATCCTGGTGCGCGCCGACAGCGACATCCAGTCCCTCGGTGACCTGCGTGGGCGCAAGCTTGGTCTGTTCGGCAGTGCGATCGGTTCCTCCACCAACCAGTTCTTCGCACTCTGCCGCGAATACCACGGCTTCAACCCCACCACCGACTGCGAGGTGCAGTACGGCGCCCCGAACCTGATGGCCGAACTGCTCGGCCAGGGCGACGTGGACATGGCACTGGTGATCGACCCGGCCGGTGCGGACCGGGTGGTCAGCGGCGAGTACCGGTCGCTGGGCGACCTCGGCGTGCTGCTGGAGGAGGCCACCGGGCTGCAGGCGTTCACCGCCGGCTGGGACTTCGCCACCGACTTCATCGACGCCAACCAGGAGGCCGTGCAGGCCTTCGTCGACGTGAACCTCGAGTACCAGACCCGGTTCAACGGCGACCAGTCGCTGTGGGACAGCGCCCTGCGGGAGTTGTACGAGATCGACGACCAGGCAGTGCTCGACGTCATCTGGGAGAACCAGCGCGGCCGGCTCGTCGAGCAGTGGGGCGAGCAGGAGAAGCAGCAGGCCGCCGAGCTGCTCACCTTCCTGAGCGACAACGGTGAGCCGGAGTTCCTGCCCGAGGTGCCCGACGGGCTGTTCGTCTGACGTCGACCACCCCCCGCCTCGCGAGGAGACGCACGATGACCCTGTCCGAAACCACCCAGCCGGCGCAAGCGACGGCCGGAGCGGCGGATCGTGGCGCGGCGGGTGGCCGCGGTGGCGGTGGGCGCGGTGGTGCCCACCGCTTCCTGCGGCACGGCGTCTCGCTGCGGATCGCCTCCGTGTTCATGCTGATCGTCATCTGGTGGCTGGGTTCACTGGCCGTCGGTGAGCGGATCCTGCCGACCCCGTGGACCACCGCGTCGGCGTTGGTGACCAGCGTGCAGGAGACGGTCTTCTGGACCGACCTGCAGGTCACCATGGTCCGGATCCTGATCGGCTTCGCCGCCTCCATGGTGCTCGGTGTGCTGGTCGGTCTGGTGATGGGGCTGTCCCGGATCGCCGAAGGGCTGCTGGACATCTGGATCGCCGTCGGCCAGACCATCCCCAGCCTCTGCTGGGTGATCGTCGCGTTCATCATGTTCGGCCTCAACGACACCGCCACCGTCGTGGCGATCACCCTGACGTCCTTTCCGATCATCGCGATCAACATGTGGTCCGGGGTCAAGGCGATCGACCCCCGGCTCGGCCAGATGGCCCGCACTCTCGGTGCGTCGCGGGGCCTGCGTACCCGGGAGGTGACCCTGCCCCAGGTGCTGCCGGCGGTGATGGCCTCGGCCCGGTTCGGGTTCGGCATCGTGTGGAAGGTCGTCGTCCTCGCCGAGCTGCTCGGCCGCACCGACGGCATCGGCTACCGGCTCAACTACTGGTTCCAGCTCTTCCGGATGGAACAGGTCTTCGCACTCACGCTGTTCTTCTCGATCCTGATGGTGGTGCTGGAGTTGGCGGTGTTCAAACCGATCGAGGCCAAGCTGTTCCGCTGGCGTCCGGAGGGGGCCCGATGAGCGCCGACGCCCGGATCGTCATATCCGACCTGGTCAAGGGCTTCCACACCCGCAACGGCTTCATCACGGTCATCGAGCGGATGAACCTGGAGATTGCCGACGGCGAGTTCGTCGCGCTGGTCGGACCGTCCGGTTGTGGCAAGTCGACCGTGCTGAACATGCTCAGCGGGCTGGACACCGACTTCACCGGCACAGCCGAGATCCGCAGCGGGGCACCGGGGGTGCAGTTCAGCTACGTGTTCCAGGAGCCGCGGCTGCTGCCCTGGAAGACAGTCCGGCAGAACGTCGAGTTCGCCCTGAAGGCGACCGGGGTGGACCGGGCGCAGTGGTCCGACCGGGTGATGCCGGTGCTGCGTCGGGTCGGACTGGCCGGCTTCGAGAACCACTATCCGCACCAGATCTCCGGCGGCATGCAGCAGCGCACCGCGCTAGCCCGGGCGTTCGTGCTGGACGCGCCGGTGATGCTGATGGACGAGCCGTTCAGCGGGCTGGACGAGTTCACCGCCCGCAGCCTGCGTCAGCTGCTGCTGGAACTGCGTACCCAGACGGCGGGCAAGGCGTTCGTCTTCGTCACCCACAACGTGTTCGAGGCCGCGGTGCTCTCCGACCGGGTGGTGCTGATGTCCAACCGGCCGTCGACCGTACGCCGGGTGGTCGACGTCGAGGTGCCGTTGCCGCGCAGCTACGACGATCCCCGGCTGTTCGACGTCAGCCGCGAACTCACCCACGAGATCATCTCGACGATGACCGCCACCGACGACGGTGGTCTCGTCGTCGACGAGGCACACACCCGACTCGCCGGGCCGGGTGCGTCGTGACCGGCGCGCTGCGACCCCGGCTGCCGACCGCGTTCGCGGCCGGGGCGGTGCTGCTCACCCCGGCCCGGACGCTGACCGACGGAGACTTCGCCGCGATCGTCAACGTCTCCTGGGAGAACGGCCCGCTGCACACCGACGCCGAGTACATGCGCGGCACCGGGTTCGGCCGGCCGATCCTGGGCGGGCCGTGCCTGATCGCGCTCGCCGCCGGGCTCACCTCGACCACCATGTACGCCGCCTGGTACGCCGCCGGCCTGGACTGCCACGCCGCGCTCGGCATCGACGAGATCCGTTACACCGGGCCGGTGTCCGCCGGTGACACGCTACGCGTGCGTATCGAGGTGACGCGGTTGGAGCCGACCCCGGGCGGGCGGATGTACGTGGGCGTGGTGCACGACGACGTACGCAACCAGCGGGACGAGACCGTCCTGCGGATGACGCGTTCCTACCTGCTGCGCCCACTGCCCGAGCCCGAGCCGGAGTCCGAGTCCGATTCTGCGCCGGGCGTCGGCGCGGCAAACCCGGAGCAGCCGTGAAACCGCCGTCGACCAGCACCCTCACGCTGACCCGGCACGGGCGGGTGCTGCTGGTCACCCTGGACCGGCCGCACCGGCTCAACGCCTACGACCGGGTGATGGTCGACGAACTGCGGCGTACCTGGCGCTGGTTCGGTGCCGACGACGGCCTGCACGTCGCCGTGCTGACCGGAGCCGGCGAGCGCGGCTTCTGCACCGGCTTCGACGTCGACGACACCCTCGACGCCGGGGTCACCAGTCCGTCGCTGGACCACGCCGGCCGGGTCGCGTTGACCGCCCGCGACCTGGGCGTCTACAAGCCGGTGGTGACGGCGGTCAACGGGCACTGCTGCGCCGGTGGTTGGCACTTCGTCAACGACGCCGACGTGGTGCTCTGCACCGAGACGGCGACCTTCTTCGACACCCACCACGACGTGGGCCTGGCCAACCCGGTCGAGGCGGTCGGCGCGCTGGGGCGGCTGCCGCTCGGCGAGCTGATGCGGATGGTGCTGACCGGGCGCGCGTACCGCATCGACGCCCGCCGGGCGCTGGAGCTCGGTCTGGTGACCGAGGTGACCGCTCCCGCCGATCTGGTGGACCGGGCGTTGGCCATCGCCACCGAGATCGCCCAGCATCCGCTCGACGTGCTGACCACCACGGTGGAGACGGTGTGGACGGCGGTGCAGGCGCAGCGGTCCGCGGCCGAGGCGTTCGGGTTGGCGATGCTGGCCCGCTCCGACGCCTCGACCGCCCGGCGCGGCGAGTCCATGCGGGAATTCCGGCACTGAGGGGCACGATGGACTACGGGATCTTCAGCCACATCGAACGGCTCGACGACCTCGAGCGTGACCTGCGGGCCGCCGACGCCGACGGGATCGCCAGCTACTGGCTGACGCAGGGCTTCGGGCACGACACGCTGACCGTGATCGGCGCGTACGGTCGGCAGCTGAGCCGGCTGCGGATCGGCACCGCCGTGGTGCCGGTCTACCCGCGTCACCCGATGGCCCTGGCCCAGCAGGCGCTCACCACCAACATGCTGCTCGGCGGCCGGTTGGTGCTCGGCGTCGGGCCGTCGCACCCGCAGGTGGTCGAGCCCTGCTGGGGGATGTCCTACGAGCGGCCGGCGCGCTACATGCGCGAGTACCTGACCGCGCTGACCGGCGCGCTGACCCAGCGGGTCCGCTACACCGGTGAGGTGATCACCGCCCGGGGTGACCTGACGATCAGCGGCGACCCGCCGGCACCGGCGGTGATGGTCTCCGCGCTGGGCCCGAAGATGCTGGAGCTGACCGGTGCCCTTGCCGCCGGCACGATCACCTGGATGGTCGGCCCGCGCACGCTGACCGAGCTGACCGTACCGGCGATCACCGCCGCCGCGCGGACGGCTGGTCGGCCGGCCCCCGAGATCGTGGTGACCGCCGCGGTCTGCGTCACCGACGACCCGACCCGGGCCCGCGCGGCGATCGACCCGGTGCTCGGCTGGTACGACGACAAGCCGTCCTACCGGGCGATGCTGGACCGCGAAGGTTTACAGCGGGCCAACCAGATGGCGATCGTCGGTGACGCAGACGAGGTGCGGGCCGAGATCGACCGCTATGCGCGGGCCGGGGCGAGCACCTTCGCGGCCCAGTTCTACGGCACCCCGGAGGAACGGGCGGCAACGCGGGCGCTGATCGGCGAGCTGGCCGGGACCACCCGTTCGACCGGGGATGGCCGACAGTGACGCGGATCGGCGTCCGCCATGCCCTACCGTGGTGGTTCGCGACGAATCCGCACTCCGGTGTGCGGGTCCGAAAGGATGCGGAGCCGAAGTGACCATGGCCAAGGACGTGACGCACGAGCCGGCGAGCCGGTCGGAAAAGGCGATCCCGGGGCACCGCCGGGATCCTGGGGTGCTCGGGGTGACCCGGGTCCAACCCGCGTACCAGCAGGTCGCCGACCAGTTGCGGGAGCGGATCCTGGACGGGTCGCTGACCGCGGGGGACCGGTTGCCGACCGAGGTCGAGCTGTCGGAGATCTTCGGGGTCAGCCGTAGCACGGTACGGGAGGCGTTGCGGGTGCTGGCGTCCAAGGATCTGATCCGCACCACCCGGGGAACCACCGGCGGCACCTTCGTGGCCCGGGTGCAGTTCGACCAGGTGAGCGAGTATCTGGAGATGAGCTTCGGGCTGATGTCCGGGGCCCGGGACATCACGTTGGACAACCTGCTGGAGGCGCGGGAGTGCCTGGAGGTGCCGGCGGCCGGGCTGGCCGCGCTGCGCCGCGCCGACGAACATCTGGTGCTGATGCGTCAAGCGGTGGAGCGGGAGAAGTCGACCCGGGCCCGCGGCCGCAAGTTCCGTGAGCACCGGACCTTCCACGGGGTGCTGGTCGAGGCGACCGGTAACCAGCTGCTCGGGGTGATGGCCGAGCCGGTCTTCCGGGTGCTGCAGGCGCGGACCGCCGACCGCGACATGCCCGCGGAGTACTGGAGCCAGATCGACGCCGAACACACCGAGATCTGCGGCTATGTCGAGGCCGGTGATGTCGAGGGTGCGCAGGCGGCGATGCGGGCCCACCTGGGTACCGTCCGCCGGGCGTACGACGGACACTGAAGACAAACTCACAACTAAATACCTGATGTTTCGGAACTACGCCCTGCTGTCGTGCTGAGCAGGGCGTTTTCGTTGGCCTGGTTGAGTTGCTGGCCCTTGACTCGTAAAAGTCAGACAAATAAGCTGGTGGCAGTTCACGGGCGGGCGAGAGGATCGGTCGATGTCGGTACGGCAGGGGTGGACCGGACGCTTCTTTGAAGACTTTGGCGTCGGCGACGTCTATCAGCATCCCCTCGGGCGCACCGTGTCCGAGGCGGACAACACCTGGTTCACCCTGTTGACGATGAACACCAGCCAGATGCACTTCAACACCGAGTACGCCGCCCGGTCGGAGTTCGAGCGGCCACTGGTCGTCTCCACCCTGACCCTGGCCATCGCGGTCGGGCAGAGCGTCACCGACCTCACCCAGAACGCCTTTGCCAACCTCGGCTGGAACGAGATCGTCCTGCCGCACCCGGTGTTCGCCGGCGACACCCTCTACAGTGAATCGTTGGTACTCGACAAGCGTGAATCCGGGTCCCGCCCGTACGCCGGGATCGTGACGGTCCGCACCCGCACCCTCAACCAGGACGGCGCACAGGTCTGCGCCTTCAAACGCACCTTCTACGTCTACAAGCGTGGCGCCAAGCAGGTCGAGGGAATCTTCCCGGCCGCCGCCACCCCGCTGTCGCTGGAGAACGAGGCGACCGGATGAGCCTGCGCCTGACCTACCAGCCCTGGGGAGAGACCCTCGCCGAACTCGCCGCCGCCGGCCGTCGCGCCGAGCAGGCCGGCGCCGAGGTGCTCTGGGTCTCCGAACTGCACCGTAGCGCAACCGGCACCGCCGCCGCGCTGGCCGGCACCACCACGACCGCCCGGATCGGCACCTCGATCGTGCTGGCCTTCACCCGCAGCCCGATGATCACCGCCTTGGAGGCGCTCGACCTCGACGAGCTCTCCGATGGACGGTTCATCCTCGGCCTCGGCTCCGGCGTCCGGCGACTCAACGAGGACTGGCACCACGTCGACTTCGGCAAACCCGTCGCCCACCTGCGGGAGACCGTCCGCAACATCCGGCACTTCTGGGCCAACTGCGCCACCGGCGAACCGATGATGCTCGACGGCGAGTACGAGCCGATGCGCATCCGCGGCTACGAACGCCCGTTCCCGGTGCCGCCGGCCGGCATCCCGGTCTACCTGGCCGCGATGGGGCCGCTGATGACCCGGCTGGCCGGGCAGATCGGCGATGGCTGGATCAGCCACGAACTCTGCTCTCCGGCGTACCTGGCCGGGCAGATCCTGCCCGACCTGACCGCCGGCATCGACCGGGCCGGCCGGACCCGCGCCGACCTCGACGTCGTCGTCTCCGCCTGCTGCTCGGTCGCCGACGACCGGGCGTTGGCCCGCCGCCGCGCCGCCGGCCTGGTCGGCTTCTACGCCACCGTGCGCACCTACGCCGACTTCTTCGCCTTCCACGGCCTCGCCGACGACCAGCAACAGGTGATCGACGCGTTCCGGGCCGGCGCCGGCGCCGACCACCTCGCCGACTCCGTCAGCGACCGGATGGTCGACACGCTGACCCTGGCGGGTGACCGCGCCGAGGTTGCCGAGCGGATCGCCGGGTACGCGGGCATCGCCGACTCGGTCAAGTTGAGTCCACCCACCCACGGGCTGCCCGCCGCCGAGACCCGAGCCGCCCAGGACGAGATCATCGCGCTGATCGCCGAGCTGACGGGAGCCGCAGCATGACGCCGCTGGCCGACATCCGGATCATCGCCGTGGAGCAGTACGGCGCCGGCCCGTTCGGCACCGTACACCTGGCCGACCTCGGCGCCGAAGTGATCAAGATCGAGGATCCACGGGCCGGCGGCGACGTCGGCCGCTACGTGCCGCCGTACGCCGAGGACGAGGACTCGCTGTTCTTCGAGACGTTCAACCGCAACAAACGCAGCCTGTCACTGGACCTGACCACCGACGCCGGCCGCGAGGTGTTCGAGAAGCTCGTCGCCGTCGCCGACGTCGTCTACTCCAACCTGCGTGGCGACGTGCCGGAGAAGATGCGAATTCGCTACGACGACCTCAAGCACATCAACCCGCGGATCGTCTGCGTCTCGCTGACCGGCTTCGGGATGACCGGCCCGCGTCGGGCCGAACCCGGCTACGACTACATCCTGCAGGGACTCGCCGGCTGGATGGAGCTCACCGGTGAACCCGACGGACCACCGACCAAGTCCGGACTGTCCCTGGTCGACTACTCCGGCGGGTTCGTCGCCGCCATCTCGCTGCTCGCCGGGGTGCACGCCGCCCGCCGCGACGGCGTCGGCATGGACTGCGACGTCAGTCTCTACGACACCGCGATCTCGATGCTCACCTACCCGGCCACCTGGCATCTCAACGCCGGCTTCCAGCCGGCCCGCACCCACCACTCGGCGCACCCGTCGCTGGTGCCGTTCCAGGCCTTCCAGGCCAAGGATGGCTGGATGGTGGTCGGCTGTGCCAAGGAGAAGTTCTGGACCCGGCTCGCCGACGTCGTCGGCCACCCCGAATGGGCCGCCGCCGGATCGCCGTACGGGACCTTCGGCACCCGCCGCGACAACCGCGACGAGCTGCTCGCCGAACTGGAGCAGATCTTCCGGCAGCGCACCGTCGAGGAGTGGCTGACCCAGCTGTACGCTGCCGCGATCCCCTGCGGGCCGATCAACGACGTGCCGGCGGCGCTGGCCGAGGAGCACACCGCCGCCCGGGACCTCGTGGTCACCACCGAACACCCCCGGTTCGGCACCGTGGCGCAGCTCGCCAGCCCGGTGCGGGTCGGCGCCGAACCGCCCGCGTACCGCCGCGCGCCGCAACGCAACGAGGACTTCGCCACCGTCACCGGCGACATCCTCGGGCTCGACCCGCAGACCCTGGCCGAGTTGACCGCCGCCGGCGCGTTCGGCACCCCCCGTAGCCCCGGCCCGGCCGCCGCCGGTTCCGAGGACACCGCCCGATGACCGGCCCGCCATGATCGCCGCAGCGCTCGCCGACTGGGCGACCGGACCGCTCGACCCGCCGGCGGCGGTCCGGCGGGCCGCGCTACGGCACCTGCTCGACGGCCTTGGCACCGCCCTGGCCGGCCGGCGCGGCGGCACCGTCGACCCGGCGCTGCACGTCGCCCGCGACCTCGGCGGCCCACCGGAAGCCACCCTGCTCGGTGGCCGGGACACGATCGGTGCCCCCGCCGCCGCGCTGGCCGCCGGCGCCATGGTGCACGCGCTCGACTTCGACGACACCCACGCCGCCGGCCTGGTGCACGCCACCGCCGTGGTGCTGCCCGCCGCCTTCGCCGTCGGCGAGCAGGTCGGCGCCAGCGGCCGCGACGTACTGCACGCCGCCATCGCCGGGTACGAGACGGTCTGCCGGGTCGCCGCCGCCGCCCCGCACGGCTTCCACGCCCGCGGCCTGCACGCCACCATGGTCGCCGGGGTCTTCTCCAGCGCGCTGGTCACCGCCCGGCTGCTGCGGCTGGACGCCGCCCGCGCCACCGACGCGCTCGGCATCGCCGGCAGCCAGGCCGGCGGGCTGCTCGCCTTCCTGCACACCGGGGCGGCCACCAAACAACTGCACCCCGGCTTCGCCTCGCACGCCGGCATCCTCGCCGCCCGGCTCGCCGCCGCCGGCGCGGCCGGCCCGGCGAACGTCTTCGACGGCCCGCACGGCGTCTTCGACGCCCTGGCCGCCGGCCCCGTCGACCCGGCGTCGATCATCGCCGGCCTCGGCCAACGCTGGGAAACCCTCCGGATCGGCATCAAGCCCTACCCGGCCTGCCAGCTGTCGCACGCCGCGATCGACGCCGCCCGCGCCGCCCGCCGCCAGCCCGGTTTTCCCGCCGACCCGGCCGCGATCGCCCGGATCGACGTCGACGTGCACCCCGACTCGGCACCCACGGTCTGCGGGCCCGGCCGGGACCTGACCCGGCCGGCCACCCCGTACGCGGCGAAGTTCTCGCTGCCGTGGAGCGTCGCCGCGACACTGCTCGACGGCGACCTGACCACCGCCAGCTACCGGCCCGACGTCATCGACCGCGCCGACGTGACCGCCCTCGCGGCCCGGCTGCACTGGCGGATCGTCGCCACCGGTGGGCACGCCGCCGACGCCCCCGGTGCCGTCGTGGTCACCCTGGCCGACGGCACGACCGTACGCGGCGCGGTGCCGCGCAGCGGCGGCGGCCCGGACACCCCGCTGACCGACGACGAACTGGCCGCCAAGTTCCTCGGCAACGCCGGCCCGGCCGGCGCGCCCGTCGTCGACCTGCTGCGCCGCCTCGACGACCTCGACGACCTCGACCCGATCATGGCGGCGCTGGCCGCCGCCGGTGACTGACCAGGGAGACGCCCGTGCCGCCCGCCGCGATCCGACCCGCCGACTTCCCCTGGTTCCCGTACGACGGGTTCACCTTCTGCCTCGGGCTGGCCGACGGCGACGCCGCCTGGACCTCCGGGCACACCGCCGCCGCGCTCGACACCACGCTCGGCAAGATGACCGTCGGCGGTGACCTGGCCACCCAGACCGCCACCGCGTACCGCAAGGTGCTGACCATCCTGGAAGCCGCCGGCTACGGACCGGCCGACGTCACCCGGGTGACCGAGAACGTCACCGTGGCCGGCCTCGACGACTACGCCGCCGCGGCCGCCGTGCGCGCCGAGGTGTTCGGCGAGCACCAGCCGGTGGTCCGTACCGTCGTGGTCGAGCGGCTGGTCCGCCGGGCCGCGCTGATCGAGATCGAACTGCACGCCGTCGTCGGCGGCGGCCAGTTGCTTGTCGCCAGCGAACCGCGAGCCGCCGGCAGCTGGGTGCCCTCACCGGTGCGCGGCGGCCACGACGGTGCCGTCTACCTGCCGACCATGCTGCCGGTCGACGCCACCGGCGAGGTGGTCCACCCGGGCGACTTCGTCAGCCAGTACGCGTACTGCCTGGACCGGGCGCAGGACCTGCTCGTCGCCGCCGGTCTGTCGCTCGACGCCGCCGTCACCACCTACGACTACTCCACCCCGGCGACCCGAGAGGTGTACCGCAGAACCCACCGGGTCCGCGCCGAACGGCTCGGCGGTGCCGGCGTCTACCCGGGAGCCGGTGGCATCCTGATGAGCCGGCTGCACCATCCCGATGCGCTGGTCGCGATCGACGTCACCGCGTCGCGGCATCCGCTGGAACTGGTCAACCCCGGCTGGTCGCGGTACGACTCGCTGACCTACGCCCCCGGGGTGAAGGCCGGCCGGACCCTGTACATGTCCGGTTTCGCCGCCCTGGACATGCGGACCCAGCAGGCACTGCACCCCGACGACATCGGCGCGCAGGCCGAGGTTACCTACGGGGCGATCCGTGAACTGCTCGACCACGCCGGGCTCGGCCCGCAGGACCTGGTGGAGACCACCGAATTCTGCGTCGCCTCGGCGATCGGCGACTACCGGGCGGTCGCCGGGGTACGCGAGCGGCTGCTCAGCCCGCCCTGGCCGGCGTCGACCGGGGCGATCTGCGCGGCGCTGCTGCGCCCCGAGTTCCTGCTGGAGGTCTTCCCGACCGCCGTCTACCCCGAGCCCGCCGACGAACCGGCCGAGCTGGCCGTCGACCGGGTCGAGCCCGCCGACGGGCCGAGCACCGCTGGAGGTAGCTGATGGGTCTGCTCACCGACGAGCTGCGGGCGCTGCTCGGCACCCGCAAGGTCTACACCGCGCCGGAGGCGCTCGGCGCCGCCGCCGGGCGCTACTTCGCGATGGCGGTCGGCGACGACAATCCGATCTACCGCGACGGCGACTACGCCCGGGCGCACGGCCTGCCCGGGGTGACCGCCCCACCGACGCTGATCTGCGAGACCGGCCAGTACACCGGGCTGCCGATGGCCTCCGACGGCTACGCCGGCCACTCCTGGCACCTGGACGTGCCCGGCACCCGGCAGGTACGCGGCGGCAACACGTACACCTTCCACCGGCGGGTCCGTCCCGACGACGTGATCACCGCGACCTGGGAGATCCACGACCTGACCGAGAAACGCACCCGGGGCGGCGGCGACATGCTGGTCGTCGGCTCCCGGGCCACCTACACCAACCAGCACGGCGAACTGCTGGCGGTCAACGAGGAAACCATCATCCTGGTCGCGATGGGCGGTGATCCGACGTGATCGCGCAGGTCGGTGACACCCTGCCGGGGCTGGAACGCACCATCGCCCTGGCCGACATGGTCGCCTACGCCGGCGCCACCTGGGACTGGTACCGGCTGCACTACGACCCGGAGTTCGTGGCGGCCGCCAAGGTGCCCGGCCCGGTCGTCGACGGCCAGGTCTTCGGCGCGCTCTTCGTCGAACTGGTACAGGACGCCTTCGGGCCGTACTGCTTCGTGCGGCAGCTCTCCTTCACCTTCCGCAACCTGATGTTCGCCGGTGAGACGGTGCGTTGCACAGGCACGGTGGTCAAGGTCGACGGCGACCGGATCGAGGTCGAACTGGCCGCCGTCATCGCCGCCAGCGACTACGGCCCCGAACGTCCGGCGGCCCGGCCGGCCCGGGCTGTCGTCCTGCTCGGCACCGCCGACGGACCAGGCGCGGGCACCGCCGACGGTGTGCCGTGACCGGGCGGGACCGGGCGGCGGTGGCGATCGTCGGGGCGGCCGAATCCGACCTCGGGGTCACCACCGCGTCGACGCTGACCCTGCAGACCCAGGCGGTCACCCGGGCGTTGGCCGACGCCGGGCTCACCCTCGCCGACGTCGACGGGCTGGCCACCACCGGCATCTCCCGCTTCTCGACCACCGCGCTCGCCGACCACCTCGGGCTGCGGCCCCGCTGGGTCGACGCCAGCTTCGTCGGCGGCAGCGCCGCCGAGATGATGATGGCCCGCGCCGTGCAGGCCATCGACGCCGGCCAGGCCAGCGTCGTGGTGGTCAGCTTTGCCTCCAACCAGCGGTCGGCACGGTCGCGCAGCCTGGCCGGGGTGATCGAGGAGCACACCCCGGAGGCGCAGTTCGAGACGCCGTACGCGCCGCTGTTCCCGATCTCCTACTACGCGATGGCCGCCCAGGCGTACCTGCACCGCTACGGCGGCAGCCCGGAGCAGCTGGCCGAGATCGCCGTCGCCGCCCGCGAATGGGCCCGGCTCAACCCGGCCGCCTACCGCCACGGTGCGCCGCCGCTGACCGTCGACGAGGTGCGGGCCGCCCCGACGGTCTGCACCCCGCTGACCGTCGCCGACTGCTGCCTGGTCACCGACGGCGGCGGCGCGATCGTCCTGACCAGCGCGGACCGGGCCCGTGACCTGCGCCGGGTCCCGGTCGCGGTGCTCGGCTACGGCGAACGCTCCACCAACACGTCGATGACCGCCGCCGACGACATCCTGGACACCGGGGCCCGCGAGGCCGGCGCGGAGGCGTTCGCCCGGGCCGGGATCACCGCCGCCGACGTCGACGTGCTGCAGGTGTACGACTCGTTCACCATCACCGCCGCGCTCAGCGTCGAAGCTCTCGGTTTCTGCGGCGAGGGCGAGGTGCTCGACTACATCGCCGGCGGCCGGATCCGCCCCGGCGGTGACCTGCCGCTGGACACCTCCGGCGGCGGGTTGTCGTACTGCCACCCCGGCCAGTTCGGGGTGCTGCTGCTGGTCGAGGCGGTCCGCCAGCTGCGCGGCGAGGCCAGTGCCCGGCAGGTGCCGGGCGCGCGGATCGCCGTCGCGCACGGCACCGGCGCGATCCTGTCCACCCACGCCACCGTCGTGCTGGGGGTGTCGTGATGAACCCGCTGCCCGAGGTACCACCCGCCGACGACCTGACCGCCGACTGGTGGCAGGCGACCTGTGAACACCGCCTCGTGCTGCAGACCTGCACCGGCTGCGGTCACCATCAGCATCCGCCCCGCGCGGTCTGCGTCCGCTGCGGCGACACCACGCGGCTCGGCTTCACCGAAGCCAGCGGCGACGGCACCGTCGACACGTTCACCGTCGTGCACCGGGCGCCGCGCCGCGACCTGGCGGTGCCGTACACCATCGCCCGGGTCCGGCTCGCCGAAGGCCCGCTGCTACTCACCCGCCTCGACGGCTTCAGCCCCGGCACCGGGCCGGACGATGACGCCGACGATGCCGGCTGGCGGATCGGCGACCCGGTCACCGTCGACTGGGTCGACCTGCCCGACGGCCGCGCCCTGCCGGTCTTCCGTCGACCCACGCCACGCCGACCCACGCCGGCCGATCCCCGCTGAGCCCGCCGACCACCCAGGAGACCCCGATGGACTTCACCCTCACCGAGGAACAGCGCGAGTTCCAGCAGCTGCTGCGCTCCTTCGTGGACCGCGAGATAATCCCGGTGGCCCGGGAATGGGAGCAGACCGGCCGCTACCCGACGGAGATCGTCAAAGGCATGGCCGACATGGGCCTGTTCGGCGTCACCGTCCCCGAGTCCTACGGCGGCCTCGACCTCGATCCGGTGTCGTTCGCCCTGGTCTTCGAGGAGATCTCCCGGGGCTGGATGGGCATCGCCGGCATCCTCGGCAGCCACTCGCTGGCCTGCCGCATGATCGCCATGCACGGCACCGAGGAGCAGAAGCAGGCGTACCTGCCCGCTCTGGCCACCGGTGAACGGCGCACCGGCATCGGGCTGACCGAACCCGACGCCGGCACCGACCTGCAGGGCATCCGCACCACCGCCCGCCGCGACGGCGACCACTACGTGGTCAACGGCACCAAGATCTGGATCACCAATGCCCGGTACGCCGACCCGCTGCCGGTCCTGGTCAAGACCGACCCGCAGGCCAGCCCGGCACACAAGGGCATGAGCATCCTGCTGATCGACGCCGACCTGCCCGGCTTCACCGTCACCAAGGACATCCCCAAACTCGGCTACAAGGGCACCGAGTCCTGCGAGATCCTGCTCGACGACGTCCGGGTGCCCGCCGACCGGCTGCTCGGCGGCGTCGAAGGGATCGGTCTCAAGCAGGCGCTGTCCGCCCTGGAATGGGGCCGGGTCAACATCGCCGCCCGGTCGGTCGGCATCGCCCAGCGGGCCCACGAGGAGGCCCTCGGTTACGCCCGCCAACGTAAGGCGTTCGGCAAGCACATCGCCGAGTTCCAGGCCATCCAGCTCAAGCTCGCCACCATCGCGACCCAGGTGCAGGCGGCCCGGCTGATGGCGTACTGGTCGGCCGACGCGGTCCGCCAGGGTCGCGCCGACGCGCAGACCGGCATGGCGAAGATCTTCTGCTCGGAGGTCGCCCTGGAGGCCGCCATCGACGCGATGAAGATCCACGGAGGTTACGGCTACTCGACCGAGTTCGAAGTGGAGCGGCTGTACCGCGACGCGATCCTGATGAGCATCGGCGAAGGCACCAACGATGTGCTGCGTACCGTCGTGGCGAAGGCCCTCGTACGTGGCGAGGTGACCGTCTGATGGGCGACCCGGTGCCCCCCCGGTCCTACCTGTACGTGCCCGGCCACGCCGCCGACAAGCTGGCCAAGGCGGCGCGGCGCGGCGCCGACGCGCTGATCGTCGACCTGGAGGACGCGGTGCCGCTGGCCGGCAAGGCCGCCGCCCGCGAGGCCGTCGTCGGCTGGCTCACCGCCGGACCCGGCGACCTGCCGATCTGGGTACGGGTCAACTCCGGCCCGCTGCGCGACACGGACCTACGGGCCGTCGCCGGCCAGCCGGGGCTCACCGGCGTGGTACTGGCCAAGGTCGGCACTGCCAGCGAGGTCGCTGCCGCCGCCCGGGTGCTCGCCGACGCCGCCGACCACGACACGCTGCTGATGCCGATGGTGGAGACCGCCGCCGCGCTGCTCGACATCGCGGCCATCGCCCGGCAGCCCCGGGTGTACCAGCTGCAGCTCGGTGAGGTCGACCTGGCCGGCGAACTCGGCCTGGAACCGGGCGCCGACGACGCCGAACTCGCCCCGACCCGCAGCCAGGTCGTGGTGGCCAGCGCCGCCGCCGGCATCCACCCGCCGGTCGGCCCGGTTTCCCGGATCACCGCCGACGAGGCGGCGCTGGACGCCTCGACCCGCCGGCTGCGCCGGCAGGGCTTCGTCGGCCGGGCCTGCATCCACCCGAACCAGCTGCCGGTGGTGCATCACGTCTACACGCCGACGGCCGCCGAGATCCGGGCGGCCCGCGACACCATCGCCCTGCTCGAGGCGGCCACCGCCGACGGCACTGGCGTGATGCTGGAC
Source organism: Micromonospora sp. ABR4_055 (assembly GCF_056160425.1). Taxonomy (NCBI): domain Bacteria; kingdom Bacillati; phylum Actinomycetota; class Actinomycetes; order Micromonosporales; family Micromonosporaceae; genus Micromonospora; species Micromonospora sp. ABR4_055. The sequence continues at coordinate 18,569 of NZ_JBSWXD010000037.1, read as the reverse complement.
GCGGCCGGCCGGCTGGTCGACGCGGCGGTGCTGCGTGGCGCCCGCCGTACGCTGACCCTGGCCGAACGGGCGGGCCTGGGATGAGCGGCGGCAACCGTGCCCCACGCGCTCCACGGCCGGAGCAGGTCGACCTGACCGCGGCGCGGCATCCGTGGCAGGAGGTGCCGATGCCCGGTGCCAACCTCGGTTTCCACCTCACCCGGCTGGCCTCCCGGTCGGGGGCGTTCGTCGTGCACGGCCACTTCCCGCCCGGTTTCTCCCGCGACGTCGCTGGCGGCTACCTTGTCGACGAGGAGTTCGTCGTGCTCGCCGGGGAGCTGCACCTCGGTGACGCCACCTACCGGCGTGGCGACCTGACCTACATCCCGGCCGGCGCGGTCCGGACCCGGATGACGGCACCCGGCGGTGCCACCGTGCTCGCCTGGTTCGGCGGCCCGGCGGTGTTCCATCCCGCCGACGCGCTGCCCGCCGGTGCCGCGCCGGTCGCCGAAACCGTCCACCTCGGACCGGGAGCCGCACTGCCGGACCTGCCCGGTGCCACCTGGACGCCCGGCGATCAGATCCCCGGCGGGGCCACCGGGGACGTGGTCAGCGCCGACCTGTCCGGCTGGCGGCGACTCGGCACCGGACCGGCACCACGGCCGGGCGACTACGTCCGAGTGGAGAAGTAGCCGGATGGGCGCTCCGGTCTTCACCCAGCGGTGGCTCGGCATGCAGGGCATCTTCGGCGGCTTCGTCCTCGGCCGGGTCGTCGAGGCCGCCGACAGCGTCGACGGCTTCGCCCCGCAGGCCGTCACCATGCACTTCGTGGCCGGGGTGCGCCCCGGTCCGGTGGAGCTGATCACCGAGACGCTGCACCGGGGCCGGTCCACCGCCAGCCTGCGGATCACCCTGGCCCAGCAGGGCCGGGCCCGGGTGCATGCGTTGGCGTCCCTGGTGCCGGTCGGGCAGGAGTTCAGCTGGCGTCGTCGCGAGGATCCGGCACCGTGGGGCGACCCCGAGCAGTTGCCGGCGTACGCGCCCCGGCACCGGCCGCTGGCCTACAGCGCCCAACTGGACGTGCGGGCCGCCGGCCCGCCGAGCCTCACCGACGGCACCGCCGCCTGGGTCCGCATCTCGCCGCAGACCGATCTGGGTGAGACGCTCGGCCCGCACGCCGTCGCCTCGGTCTACCTCGACGCGCTGCCGCCGGGGCTGTTCGCCCTGGCCGAGCCGCCGCACTTCGTGCCCTCGGTGGACTTCACCATCCACTTCGCCCCCGACCTCGGTGACGTCGCCGGCCAATGGCACCACGTGACCAACCGGACGGTCTGGTCGACGGCCGGCTTCTGCGTCGACGAGTCGACACTGCACGACCGGGCCGGTAACCCGATCGCCCAGCTCCGTCAAGGTCGGGCGATCCAGTGGCGGGATCCGCGCCCCGACCGGGTGCAGGCCGACGCCGCGTCGCCGGGAGCCGCCGATGGCCGGTGACAACCGGATCCTCGCCGGCCTCGACCTGGACGCCACGTTTCTCGCGGAGGAGCATCGGGCGCTGCGCACCCTCACCCGCCAGGTGGTCACCCGCGACATCGTGCCCGCCGCGCCCGACTGGGAACGGCAACGGCGGGTGCCACCCGCAGCCTTCGCCCGCCTCGGTGAGCTCGGCCTGCTCGGGTTGTCGTTTCCGCCGGAGCTCGGCGGCGGGGGTGCCGGCGTCCGGGGCGCGGTGGTGTTCAACGAGGAACTGGCCCGGTCCACCTTCGGCGGGGTGGCCAGCTCGGTCGGTACCCACACCGACTTCTCGGCGCTGCACCTGGCGCGCGCCGGCACGGCCGGGCAGATCGACCGTTGGCTGCCGGGGATCCTGGCCGGGCGTACCGTCGCCGCGCTCGCGGTGACCGAACCGGACGCGAGCTCCGACCTGACCCGGCTGGCGGTACGGGCCCGCCGCAACGGGGACAGCTATCAGCTCGACGGCACCAAGACGTTCATCACCAACGCCAACATCGCCGGGATCTTCCTCGTCGTGGCCCGCACCGGCGGACCCGGTCGGCACGGACTGTCGCTGTTCGCCGTCGAACGAGACACCCCCGGCCTGGCCAACGGGCGCACCTTCGACAAGTCCGGCTGGCACAGCTCCGACACCGGCGAACTGGTCCTCACCGGCTGCCGGGTGCCGGCGTACGCCCGGATCGGCGCCGAAGGAGACGGCTTCGCGCTGATGATGGCCGGCCTCGACCACGAGCGGCTCTGCCTGGCCGCGCAGGCGGTCGGGCTGGCCGAGGCGGCGTTGGCCGCGGTCCTGGCCTCGGTGCGGCTCCGACCCGCGTACGGCGGGGTGCTCTGGGACAAGCAGGCGATCCGGCACCGGGTCGCCGACCTCGTCGGCCGGCTCGCCGCCGGCAAGACGCTGCTGTACCACGCCGCCACGCAGGCCGACCGGGGTGCCGACACGCGGGCGTACGCCGCCGTGCTCAAGTCACAGCTGCCGGAGCTGGCCAACGAGATCGCGTACAGTGCGGTGCAGTTTCTCGGCGGTGCCGGGTTCGTGCAGGACGGACCGGTGGAGCGGATCGCCCGCGACGTGCGGTTCCTGGCCATCGGCGGCGGCTCCACCGAGGTGATGCGCGACGAGGTGGCCCGCCTGCTCTGACCAGGCACGCACAGTCCTCACTACCTGGCGATCAGACTTCAGGCGCGTCAAGAAGGTCGCTGGATGCTGGCGGCATCCGAAGGATCTTGGTGAAGCGGGTGCGGACATCCTGATCGGCGATCTTGAGTAGGTCGTCGAGAGCCGCCTGCATCGCCAGACTGGGCTGCGTGGGCTGCCTGTGGTCCTCCCACGCGGTGACGGTCGAAGTGGCGACGCGAATCCGTTCGGCGAACGCTTCGACGCTGAGCCGCAATGCCTCTCTCAACGCGAGAACTTCCTGCCTGCCCCATCGAGCGATCGTGAGCGCGCATTCACAGCCGGCTGAACTGGCCATCCATCCGTCAGCCGGATACGTCGGCGCGGCTGCCTGACGGCGTCGCAGTCTGTCCTGTTCGGCGGCCCACGTTCGATGTGCCCGGAGCGTGTTGACCAGGGTGTGGAGCTTGTCGAACGCATCCACCAGCGTTCCTCCGGCGCCAAGTTCGCGATCGGCTCGTTCCCAGAAGCTACGGGGTATTGATTCTCGGCCGATCTCTACATTAGCTACTGCACTTCGGGAGTAGGCGGTCCGCTTGGCGAGGGCAGCCTGGGTCATGCCGGCTGCCTTGCGCCAGTGAGCTAGTCGACGACCCAACGATTTTTGCACCTCGCGAATCTGTTCAGAAGTAACCGTCCCGAGGGCCGAGTCCATTTGATCACCTGTCTCGTCTGCCGAGAAATGCGTACGAGTGCGACCTGTCGCCGTTTTGCGTCGCGGCCTACTGTCCGATAGTGTTGCAGCATCGTACGATGTAGGCAAGTGTCAGGCCGCGATGCCTACGTGGACTCGCTGGTGGCGCATAAGGGAGGATCAACGCATGGCCGGTTTCACTCCACCGACGCCTCGGTCTCGCCGTCTCGGCAGGGAGCTGCGGCGACTACGCGAGGCACGCAGTCTCACGCAGGGAGACGCGGCCAAGCTGCTCAAGTGCTCGCAGCAGCGGATCGCCCGTATCGAGTCCGGCGACATCAAGCCGCGTCCGCGCGATGTGCTGGAGATCCTCGTCGCCTACGGCGTCCCACACGACGAAGAGCACGGGCTGGCGCTCCGTAACATGGCCGAGCAGGTGCGGGAACAGGGCTGGTGGCAGCGGCTCAACACGCTGCCGGCCCGCTACGCCACGTTCATCGCCTACGAGGCTGAGGCTACGGATCTTCGGCAGTTCCAGCCGACCCTCATCCCTGGGCTCATCCAGACCCGCGCGTACGCCGAATCGGTGATCCGCATCGGTCGGGAGACCGACCAAGAGGAGATCGTTCAGCGTGTCGAGGCGCGTCTCAAGCGTCAGGAGGTGCTGACGCTGCGCCAGCCGCCGCTTCGGCTGCAGGCGACCATCACGGAGCAGTCGTTGATGTTGGAGGTCGGCGACGTCAATCTTCGTCGCGAGCAACTGGACCACCTCATCAAGGTCTCCGCGCTACCCAACGTCACCGTGCAGGTCCTGACGCTCGCCGCCGGTGCCCACCTCGCCGTGCACGGTGGGTTCGAGGTCCTGACGTTCGTGGATGGTGATCCGCCTCTTGGCTACATTGAGACCCTGGCGGGAGAATTGTTCCTGGAGTCGCCAGAGGAGATTCGGCGGCTCACGGGCGTGTTCGATCACCTGCTCTCCCTGGCGCTGTCGCCCAGGGAGTCGATCCGATTGATTCAGGAGAAAAAGGATGGACTCGGTTAAGTGGTTCAAGTCCAGTCGATCCGGCAACAACGGGTCGTGTGTGGAGGTCGCTGACCTGGGCGGGAACGCTGTCGGGGTAAGGGACACCAAGGCCCGGGGGCAGGGGCCGATCCTGACGTTCACACAGGTTGAGTGGCAGGCGTTCATCGGTGGCGCGAAGCTCGGGGCGTTCGACTTGACCGACTGACTCAACCGCGACGCTCGTCGACGAGATGGCAGGCGGCCAGGTGACCGTCGCCGCGTACGGTCAGGGCCGGATCGTCGACGGCGCAGCGGTCGAACGCGGCCGGGCAGCGGGTCCGGAACCGGCAGCCGCTCGGCGGATCGGCGGGGGAGGGGACAGCGCCCTGCAGGATGATCCGCTGGCGGGAGCGTTCGGCGACCGGGTCCGGCACCGGCACCGCCGACAACAGCGCCCGGGTGTACGGGTGGGCCGCCCGGGTGAACAGGGTGGCCCGGTCGGCGATCTCGACGATCCGACCCAGGTACATCACCGCGATCCGGTCGCTGAGGTGCCCGACGGCGGCCAGGTCGTGGGCGACGAACAGGTACGCCAGCCCGAGCGAGTCGCGCAGGTCCTCCAGCAGGTTGATGATCTGCGCCTGGATCGACACGTCCAGGGCGGCGATCGGTTCGTCGGCGACGATCAGGTCCGGCTCCCCGGCCAGCGCACGGGCGATCCCGATGCGCTGGCGCTGCCCGCCGGAGAACTCGTGCGGATGCCGGTTGGCGTGGTCGGGGTCCAGGCCGACCAGTTCCAGCAGCTCACCGACCCGGTGCCGGCGGGCCGTCGCGCCCTTGTGCAGGCCGTGCACGTCCAACGGCTCGGCGATGATCGCACCGACCGACATCCGTGGGTCGAGTGAGGCGTACGGATCCTGAAAGATCATCGTCAGGTGCCGGCGCATCGCCCGCATCCGGCGCAGACCGAGCGCGGTCAGCTCGACGTCGCCCAGGGTGACCGTGCCGAAGGTGGGCTCGACCAGCCGCAGCACCGCCAGCCCGGTGGTGCTCTTGCCGCAGCCGGACTCGCCGACCAGGCCGAGGGTCTCGCCGGCGGCGATGTCGAAACTGACCCCGTCGACGGCCCGAATCGGCTGGGCCGACCGGCCCATGCCGCGCTGCGGAAAGTGCACCTGCAGGTCGGTCACCCGCAGCAGCGGCCCATGCTCAGCCATCCTGGCCTGCCGGTACGTCGTAGAAGCAGGCCACCCGGTGCCCGCCGGCGGCAACGGTACGCAGCGGCGGCACCTCGCTGGCCGCCCGCTCGTCGTGCCGGTAGCCGCAGCGCGGGTGGAACGCGCATCCGGGCGGCAACGCCGTCGGGTCCGGTGGCTGGCCGCCGATGGTCGCCAGCCGACGTGGCCGCTCGACGCCGACGCGCGGCACCGCCGACAGCAACCCGATGGTGTACGGGTGCCGGGGTGCGGCGTACAGGTTGTCGACGCCGGCCTCCTCCAGGATCCGGCCGGCGTACATCACCGCGACCCGGTCGGCGATGCCGGCCACCACCCCGAGATCGTGGGTGATCCACACGACGGCGAGCCCGAGCCGTTGCTGCAGCCCGGCGACGACGTCGAGGATCTGTGCCTGGGTGGTGACGTCCAGCGCGGTGGTCGCCTCGTCGGCGAGCAGCACCCGTGGCTCGCAGGCCAACGCCATGGCGATCATGACCCGTTGGCGCATGCCGCCGGAGAACTGGTGTGGGTAGTCGTCGAGCCGGCGGCGGGCGTCCGGCAGGCCGACCTGGTCGAGCAGGTCGGCCGCCCGGTCCCGGGCGGCGGCACCGGTGGCGTGGCCGTGCAGCACGATCGGCTCGACCAGCTGCGACCCGATGGTCTTTACCGGATTCAGCGACGTCATCGGGTCCTGGAAGACCATCGCGATCTGGTTGCCCCGGACCCGGCGCAACTGCCGTTCGTCGAGGGCCAGCAGGTCGGTGCCGTCCAGCAGGGCCTGCCCACCGACCCGGGCCGGCTCGTCGAGCAGCCCCATCACCGCCAGCGCGGCGACCGTCTTGCCGGAACCGGATTCGCCGACGATGGCGAGGGTCTCGCCGGCGTGCACGTCGTAGCTGACCCCATTGACCACCCGGGCGACGCCGCGTCGGGTGCCGATGCGCACCGTCAGGTCGCGTACCGACAGCACCGGGTCTCCGGTGGCCGGGGCGTCGCCCGTCGGGTCGCCGCTCATCCGCCCTGCCCTCTCGACTCGATGACGGAGCGCTGCCGTGGGTCGAGCGCGTCGCGCAGCCCGTCGCCGACCACGTTGAACGCCAACACGGTCAGCAGGATCGCCAGGCCGGGGAAGATGCCCATCCACGGGGCCAGGCTGACGAAGTCGCGGCCCTCGGCGAGCATCCGGCCCCAGGCCGGGTCGGGGCGCTGCACCCCGAGGCCGAGGAACGACAGTGCCGCCTCGGCCAGGATGGCGAAGGCCAGGCTCAGCGAGGTCTGCACGATCACCGGCGCGGCGATGTTCGGCAGCACGTGCCGGACGAGGATTCGCAGATCACCGGCACCGACGGCGCGGGCCGCCAGAACGTACAGCTGGGTGGTGGCGACCATGGTCGCGGCCCGCACGATCCGGGCGAAGATCGGGGTGTAGACGATGCCGATCGCGATCATCGCGTTGGTGATGCCGGGCCCGAGGATCGCCAGAACGGCGATGGCGAGCAGGATCGCCGGGAACGCGAACAGGACGTCCATGGTGCGCATCAGCACCGCGTCGGCCGCGCCCGCGTAGTAGCCGGCGACCAGGCCGATCGCCAACCCGGCGGCGAGCGAGATGCCGACCGCGACCATCCCCACCTGCAGCGACACCCGGGCACCGACCAGCACCCGGCTGAGCACGTCGCGGCCCAGGTTGTCGGTGCCGAACGGATGGGCGGGCGACGGTGCGGCCAACCGGCCGGGCACGTCGATGGCGTTCGGGTCGTACGGGGCCAGCCACGGACCGAACGCGGCGACCACGGCCAGCCCGGTGAGCACCAGCAGCCCGGCCAGTGCCAGCCGGTTGCCCAGCAGCAGGGTGAACAGTCGGCGGGTCACCGGTGGCGCACCCGGGGGTCGAGGTAGCTGTAGAGCAGGTCCACCAGGAAGTTGACGACGAGGAACATCAGCGCGACGGCCAGCACCGCGCCCTGCAACAGGCTGTAGTCGCGGCGCACCACCGCGTCGTACGCCAGCCGGCCCAGCCCCGGCCACTCGAAGATCACCTCGACGATGACGACGCCGCCGAGCAGGAAGCCGAGCTGCAGGCCGACTGCGGTGACGATCGGGATCCAGGCGTTGGGCAGCACGTGCCGGCGGACCGTCTGCCAGCGGGACAGCCCCTTGGCCCGGGCGGTACGCGCGTAGTCCTGGTGCAGCGCCTCCAGCACCGCCGAGCGGACGAACCGGGTCAGCACCGAGCCGGAGATCAGCCCGACGGTCAGCGCCGGCAGCACCAGGTGCCGCAGCGCCCGCACCGGATCGTCCAACGGCGACACGTAGCCCGACGCCGGCAGCCAGCCCAGCACCAGGGCGAAGAGCAGGATGTACATGATCCCGCTCCAGAAATCCGGCACCGAGACCCAGAGCTGGCTGAACGCGGTGGCGAGCCGGTCGATCAGCGATCCGGAGCGCATCGCCGAGACGATCCCCAGCGGCAGGGCGATCGCCAGCGCGACGGTCAGCGCGGCACCGGCGAGCAGGCTGGTCGGGCCGAGCCGGGCCAGCAGCAGCAGGGTCACCGGCTCACCGCTGCGGAAGCTGACCCCCAGGTCACCGGTGAGCGCCCGGCCCAGCCACCGGAAGTACTGGACGACGATCGGCTGGTCCAGCCCGGCCCGGGCCCGCATCGCCTGGTACAGGCTTTCGTCGAAGCGGGTGCCCAGGGCCAGCCGGATCGGGTCGCCGGGCACCAGATGCACGATGAGGAACACCGCGACGCTCACCCCGAGCATCGCGATCACCGCCTGCAGTGCCCGCCACAGCAGGAAGCGCGCCATCGCGCCGGCTCAGCCGCCGAGCCGTACGGTGCGCAGCCGGGTCTTGCCGTCGGGGTGCATCTCGACCCCGGACACCTGCGGCACCCAGGCCAGCGAGGCCTGTGGACTGTAGAGGTAGCCGTAGCTGACGTCGTCGATGATGAACCGGGCGGCCTGGTCGTACAGCGGCTTGCGGTCCGCGTCGGCGACGGTGGCCCGTGCCTGGTCGAGCAGCTGGTCCACCTGCGGGTTGGCGTACCCGTGGAAGTTGAACGAGCCGGTCGAGTGGTGCTGGCCGTAGTAGGCGTACTCGCCGTCGAGGTTGTTCAACCAGCCCAGGACGTAGCAGTCGTAGCTGCCGGCGCCCTGCTCGTCGAGCCAGCTGGCGAAGTCCAGGGTGCGGATCTCGACGTCGACGCCGACGTCGCCCCACTGGCTGGCGAGCACCTCGGCGGCCGCAAGAGTGTGTGGGAACTCGTTGGTGAGCATCAGGTCCATGCTCAGGTCGGTCACGCCGGCCTCGGCGAGCAGCTCGCGGGCCTGGTCCGGGTCGTAGCTGAACGGGGCGTAGTCGGTGGCCCAGAAGTTGCCCGGCGGCATCGCCGACTGCACCGGTGTGGCGGCGTCGAAGTACGCGGCCTGGGCGACCTGCTCCCGGTCGATGGCGAAGGACAGCGCCCGCCGCACGTCGATGTCGTCGAACGGCGCCCGGTCGAAGTTGCAGGTGAAGTACCAGTAGTCGTTGCTGGCCAGTTGGCCCAGCTCGACCGCCGGGTCGTCGCGCAGGGTGGCGACCTCCTGCGGCGGCACGTTGTTTGTCAGGTGCACCGCGCCGGTGCGCAGGTTGGTCAGCGCGGTCGTCGGCTCGGAGATGAACCGGAACTCGACCCGGTCGACGTGCGGTCCGTCGCCCCAGTAGTCCTGGTTGGCCTCCAGGATGATCCGGTCGCCGGGGGTGTAGCTGACGAACCGGAACGGCCCGGTGCCGATCGCGTTGGTGGTCAGCCCGTCACCGTCGATCAGCTCGGGTGCGACGATCGCCATCCCCTTGAACCCGCCGACGTTGGCCAGCAGGTTCGGCGTCGGCTGGGTGAGGACGAATTCGACGGTACGGTCGTCGACCGCGCGTACCTCGTCGACGGTTTCGAAGCGCCACGCGTTCGCGGCGGTCTCCGCGTCGGTGATCCGGTCGAAGCTGGCCACCACGTCGTCGGCGACGAACTCGCGTCCGTTGTGCCAGGTGACGCCCTCACGCAGGTGGAAGGTCCAGGTCAGCAGGTCGTCGCTGACCTCCCACTCGGTGGCCAGGGCGGGTTGGAAGCTGAGGTCGGGGGCCGGCTCGACGAGGGTGTCGTAGACGTTTTCCAGCACCAGGAACGTCGGTGAGGCGGTGGAGACGTGCACGTCCAGACTGTCGGGTTCACTGGAGATCGCCACGACCAGGGTGCCGGCTCCGTCGTCGGTCTCCAGGGATTCGCCGGTCGTGCAGGCGGCCAGCGTGAGCGCCGTGACGGCGGCGAGGCTCGTCGCGCGCACGGCAGACCGGGCGGTACGCGCGGATCGCCGCCGGTACGGGAACGCTGGGGAGGGATTCACCGTCTGTCTCCTACCTCGTTGTCGCCGTTACGGGCTTGACGGGCCGGGTTGCGTCGACGGGATGGTGCACGTCGGGGCTGGTGCACATCGCCAACTGCGTGGTGCCGCCTGATGATGCCGCGACTGGCTGCGGATCGGTGCACCGACCCTAGTCGATCGCTGCAGGGGTCACAACTCGATGACCGCAGGTGACTGCGTCCGCAGGTGACCGTGTCCGCAGGTGACCGTGGCCACGCCGGGCGGGCCGGTGGTAACAGGTAACGATAGGGTCGTCGGTCGTGGGAAGACTGTGGCAGGGCGTCACCGCGACCGTGGGCCGGCTGGCCGGTCAACGCGTACCGGCGCAACGGAGCCCGACACCGGCAAAGCTGGCCCGGCGCCGGCAGGTGGCCGCGTTGCAGCGCCGACAGCTGTCGTACGCACCCGAGCTGGACGGGCACGCCGATCCCGGCGAGATCGTCTGGACCTGGGTGTCGTACGAGGAGGACCCCCGGCAGGGCAAGGACCGCCCGGTCCTGGTGGTGGGCCGGCGCAGCCGTACCCTGTTCGGGCTGATGCTGTCCAGCCAGTCCGACCGCGACGGGCAGCGGCACTGGCTGTCGCTGGGCACCTGGGGTGACGACGGCCGGCCGAGTTGGATCCGGCTCGACCGGGTGCTCACCATGCGGGAGGACAGCATCCGGCGTGAGGGTGCCATCCTCGACCGGGGCCGGTTCGACCGGGTGTGCCAGGCGTTGCGGGCCGGTTACGGCTGGTCCTGACCGGGTCACCGCCCGCCGGTGGCCGGCGACGACGAAGATTGCCGTCGGGGACAGTTCGCCGACACGTCACGACAGCGTGCCCTGCCCGCCACCGGGCGGTTGCCATGCTGGCCGGATGGTGATGGTGACGGCATCATGAGGATCGTTCGGCTGGCGAATTTCATCACCGGCAGCTCCGGTGGGTTACGGACCGCGCTGCGGGAACTCGGCACCGGCTACCTGGCCGCCGGCCACGAGCCGGTGCTGGTGGTGCCGGGTGCGGCCGATGCGGACGAGGACACGGCACAGGGCCGGGTGATCACCGTCGCTGGTCCTGTGGTGCCCGGCACCGGCGGCTACCGGGTGCTGCTGGGCCGCTCCCGGGTACGCCGGTTGCTCGCCGAGCTCGCCCCGGATCGCCTGGAGGTCTCCGACCGCACCACGCTGCGGTGGACCGGGCAGTGGGCGCGGCGGCACGGCGTACCCGCGTTGATGGTCTCCCACGAGACGCTCGACGGCCTGTTGCGGTTGCCGTTCGGTGCCCGATCCGCCGGCCCGGCGAAGCAGACCGAGCGGATCGCCGATCGGCTCAACGCGGCGACCGCCGCCGCGTACGACCGGGTGGTGTGCACCACCGACTGGGCCGCGCGCGAGTTCGCCCGCATCGGGGCGGACAACCTGGTCCGGGTGCCGCTCGGTGTGGATCTCGACCAGTTCCATCCCCGTCGCTACGACGAGACGGTACGCGAGCAGTACACGCCCGACGGGGAACTGCTGGTGCTGCACTGCGCCCGGCTGTCCGCCGAGAAGTGCCCCGAGCGGGTCCTCGCGGCGCTGGCCGCGCTGCGCGACCGGGGCGTACCCGCCGTCGGGGTGATAGTCGGCACCGGCCCTCGTCAGGCGGGTCTGCGCGCACACGCCGTCGAGGCCGGGCTGACCGTGCACTTCGCCAACTACGTCGGCGACCGCGACGAGGTCGCCCGGCTGCTGGCCAGCGCCGACGTGGTGATCGCACCCGGGCCGGTGGAGACCTTCGGCCTGGCGGCCCTGGAGTCACTGGCCAGTGGCACCCCGGTGGTGGTCGCCGCGGAGAGCGCGCTACCGGAGGTGATCGGTGACGCCGGGCTGGCGGTGGCCGGCGGCGGGCAGGAGTACGCGGACGCGATCTGCGAACTGGCCGGCCGACCGGCGGCGGCGCGACGCCCGGCGGCCCGTCGCCGGGCGGAGGGCTTTCCCTGGTCGGCGGCGGTTGACGGCTTTCTCCGCGCGCACCGAGGCGGCGCTGGCGCTGACCAGTTCGCCGGCGCTGCTCGCTCCCGGTCCGAGTCCGGCACCGCGTGCGACAGCGCCGGGCGTGGGCATCGATCTGCCCGCGCCCGGCGCTGATCTGCCGGCGGATCAGGTGGTCAGCACCTGACCCAGTCCAGGTTGAACAGGGTGTCGACGTTGCCCTCGGTCGTGATCATCGACATGCTGGCCTGGCCGCTGGAGGTGCCTGCGTCCACTCGCAGCTCGGTGTTGATGTTCAGCACCCGCTGTTGCCCACAGGGGACGTACACCAGCACCGGTGCGTGATCCGCGGTGGCCCAGAAGCCGTTGTATGGTCCGCCGAACGTGGCGTCGGTACGGCTGTTGTCGGACGAGCCCTGCCAGTAGTAGTTCGTCCGCTGTCGGCCGGTCGCCCCACTGGGGATCCGGGCCCGACCTCGGTAGTCCGCGGTGGCGACCGCGAAGGTCCAGCCCGCCGGCACCTTGACGAGCACGCCGAGCTGGCAGTTCTTCCGGCTGTCCGTCGGGTCGGCCCCGTCACCGACGGTAGCGAGGAAATCGTAGTAGCGGATCCGGAAGCCGGTGTTGTCGGAGTTGGCGACGACCCTGGCCGTGCCGGGCGCGCAGCCTGAACCACTGGCGGCCACCACCTCCACGGTGATGTCGCTGTCCGGCACGGCACTCGGCGTCGCCGGGGAGGCATGGGCCGGAGCGGTCAGGGTCAGCGCGAGAACCATGCCGAGTGCGGCGAACATTCCGTGTCTCGCGCCGGTGAGGCTTCTTTTCATTCCGTTCCCCTCGGGGCTCAGGTTATGACGGCTGGGGCACACACGACTTTGCAGAACAACCGGGCCGTGGATCTTTGTCTGCTGGACCCGTGGATCATGGTGGATTGGGTCCAGAGTGTTTCGGCCAGGCGTCCTGCGAAAGGATGATAGCGATGAGCGTCGATTCATGCAAGCATCTTCCAACGTCGATATGTTGATATTGATTCCGCCCAGGTCGCACGTGGTGGGCCCGTTTGGGTGGGATCAACTAGTCAGTCATTGGAGGCAAATTGATCGACCTCTAGGCATGTTATGGGTGGTTTGCCTGCCTTGCGTGGTCGCTGCCTACTCCGTCTGTTCGGTTGGCGGGTTGGCGGCGAGATGGCGTACGATCAATTTCTGGAACCACTCCGAGCAATTGAATTTACGTTGACAACGATCAATGCTGTACGTAGATTGTTGCGCACGCATCGTCGCATCACCCTACGGAGGAGGTTTCATGCGCAAACTGCTGACGCGTGGCGGCGTGGTGCTTGCATTGCTCGCCTCATCTTTGATCTCGGGTGCACCCGCGTCCGCCAAGGGGATCCTGGATGACCCACCGGACGACCACGTCGTGATCGATCTCGTCGCGATGGCGGGTTCCGGTTGTCGACCAGGTACCGCCGACGTCGCCGTCTCGCCGGACAACACCGCCTTCACCACCATCTACAGCGACTACCTGGTACAGGCGGGTCCGGGTATCTCGGTCACCGACGGTCGCCGGAACTGCCAGCTCAACGTGCTGGTGCACGCGCCGGCGGGCTACACCTTCGCGATCGTGAAGGTGGACTACCGTGGCTACGGGCTGCTCAGCCCAGGTGCCATCGCCACGCAGCGGGCCAACTACTACTTCCAGGGAATGACTCAGGGCACCTTCAGCAGCCATCCGATTCCGGCTCCGCTGGACGACAACTGGATGGTGAGCGACGAGGTGCCGATCGCCTCCGTGGTCTGGCATCCGTGTGGCGAGATCCGCAACCTCAACATCAACACCGAGTTGCGCCTGAGCAAGGGATCGTCGACGGACGTCAGCTTCCTGACCATGGACTCGACGGACGGCAGCATCGAGACGATGTACCACCTGGCCTGGCAGCCCTGCCCGTGAACTGACTGACCCCTACCGGAGGACAGAGGGTGGCCGGCACGACCGGCCACCCTCGGCCGGGCGTGTCGGCGCCGGCCTACCCGGCGACGACCGTTGGTGTCCGGCGCGGCACATGGACGCCGGATCCCAGCCGGGCGGCTACCCGGGTCAGGGCCCGGTCACCGGGTCGGGCCGTGATGTGAAAGTGCGAGGAGGTCACCGGCGACAGGTCACCACCCCAGGCCACGGTGCCCTCGCAGTCGGCGAGAATGTCCCGCACGACCGCCTCCTGATGCGGCCACAGTGGCTCGCTACCGCCCAGTGGATAGGCGGTCGGGTGCAGGGCGATCGCGGTGCCGGAGAGATAGTTGGACTCGAAGGCGATGTGTTCCGCGCGGTCGGCAACGTAACCGGCGACGCCGCCGCCTTCGCCGGTGTCGACCGGGCCGATCTCGTAGTGCCAGCGGCGGGCGACGTGCAGCAGCACCACGGCGGTGGGGCCGTGACGCAACGCCACCGAGGCGGTGGAACCCTCGATCCGGTGGACACCGATGGTGGCCGGATCGATCCGCCAGCCGGTTGCGGATACCTCGTGGATTCCGTTCCGCGCCTCGGCCGCACCGGTCGCGCGGGCGGCGCCAGTGGGCGTCAGGGCGAGCACACCGGTGCCGACAGCGCCGCCGAGCAGGATACGTCTGGTGATCATCTCGGGCTCCTCACTCACTGGCCAGCTACGAGCGCGGCGACACCCGGATCGGCTCCGTCCCGCCAGACGTCGTGGTCCAGCCCCCAGCCGGGCGCGAACTCGTACTCCCGGATCTGGTTGAACGACCAGTTCGCCGGCAGCGGGAAGCCGAGATTGCCGGAGTAGCCCCAGGACATCCCGGAAACCAGCGACCACCGGGCGCCGACCTCCTGCGAGACGCGGCTGCAGACGTTGCGCGAGCCGTAGACTCCGAACTGGTAGTGGCCGCCCAACTCGGCGAGCGCCGCCTTCACCCCTTGGAAGTACGGCTTGACTCCGCTGTCGATGTCGACGTCCAGAGCGTCGAAGTCGACGGCGAAGTAGATGCAGGTACCGGCGGGAATCCGGTGCGCTACGGCCTTTTGATGGGCGATCCGCCCCTGGTCGTACCCCTTCGGGTAGGTGAAGTTGACCAGCTGGGTGCCGTTGTACTGGAAGATCGGGAAGAACCGTAGCCCGGCGTCCAGGATGGTCTGCGGCTCGCCGGGCTTGAGTGCCTTGTCCAGAAAGTACGGGTCCGACGGTGGCAGATGCTCGTCGAGGTACCGCCCGACGATCCGGTAGCCGGCCGCGACGAGCTGTGCGCCACGGGCCGCGGTGATCTCGGTGATGCAGTCGCAGC
Source organism: Micromonospora sp. ABR4_055 (assembly GCF_056160425.1). Taxonomy (NCBI): domain Bacteria; kingdom Bacillati; phylum Actinomycetota; class Actinomycetes; order Micromonosporales; family Micromonosporaceae; genus Micromonospora; species Micromonospora sp. ABR4_055. Next base: position 3,384 of record NZ_JBSWXD010000037.1, on the reverse strand, counting down.
CGGTGGCGGGCCGGCCGGTGTCGCCGCAGGAGACGAGCAGCTGGGCCCAGGTGGTGTAGTCGTTGGTGCCGCTCTCGGGGATCTGCGAGAAACGCTGGAAGGCGCGCAGCCACGCCAGGTGGGTGGCGGTCTCCACGTCGGTGTCGATGTCCTGCGGCTGGTACGCCAGCGGCAGCTGCGGGTCGCCTGGCAGCATGGTCGGTGAGTTGGCGTAGCAGGCCGACCGGAACAGGTGCCGCAGGTCGCCGGTGAGTGGGCCGGAGCCGACGCCACGCAGCCCGGCCTGGGTGCCCGGCCCGAAGTTGCCGTTGATCGAGCCCAGCGGGATGCCGACCTCGTACTGGATGGCCATCATCAGCCCTTGCTGCACGTCCCGGGAGTAGAACCCGTCGCAGGGCACCAGGCTCATCGCCGGGATGCCGACGCCGGCCACGTAGCGTGAGTTCAACCGCTGCTGGATGCCCCGGATGACGCTGTCACCCTGCGGCACCAGACGGAACTGGTCCATCCGCAGCATCGCCCGCGCGACGTGCGGCCACATCGCCCGACGGGCCGACAGACTGGCGTACGCGAGCCCGGCGTCGGTGTAGAGCTGACTGAACGAGCCCTCCGAATCGGTGGTCCAGACTCCTTGATCGGTGGCGGCCCAGTAGCCCTTGCACCACAGCGCGGCGTTGTAGATGCGGACCAGGTTGGTGTTGGTCTCCTCGGCCGGCAGCCGGTTGCGGGTGCGGACCGCGGCGAAAGTGCCGGGCCCGAAGTTCTGCACCGTCGGCGAGATACCGAGCTCGTACTGCAGCCCCTGGGTCAGCGACAGCACGGTCGGCCAGCCGGTGCGACCGTCCTCCGGGCAACTGAGGTATCCCGGCGCGCCGGCATAGGTGGCGTTGACCCACTGCTGGGCCGCGAGTACGTGGCTGTCCGCCAAGCTGGTCCGTGGCGTGCCGGAATCGACCATTTCAGACATCCCCCGTGTTGTCGTCCGATGGAGAGGACGATACGGCGCACCGACCGGGTTGTAAATTGTCTGTCGTCGATCAACATGTCGGCCGGACGTGAGCTGAGGGGAAGGTCCCCGGGTCCTGCTGCGGGTACCGTCCCAGCGTGCCCAGGACACGCCTCGACCTCGACCGGATTCACGCCGCACGCCGGGTGATCGACCCCGTGTTCCTCGATACGCCGATGTACCGGTGCGACGCGTTGGGACGCCGGCTCGGCTGGCGAGCCGTCAGCCGCACTCGGCGTCGCCGCCGTGCTCGAGGACCGCGACCGCTTTGCTGGGCGGCGCGTCGTGGCGGTCGTCTGCGGCGGCAACGTCGATCTGGGCGCCTATCACCGCTGGGTCTACCGGTGACCGACCCAGACCGGTCCGGGCATGGCGAGGCCCGGAGAGCTGTCCTGTCTCCGGGCCTCTGGGCTGCCGCCCATTTGCTGCCGTCAGCACATTTAAAAGGGACAGATCACTCTTCATGACGCCGGGTTTTGCCCTTAAACTACCGCGCCGCGTTGGAGGCGCGAGCTGGATTCGAACCAGCATCCAGCTGTCCCTGTCCGTCCCTTCTCGACCTGACGACCGGCGGCGAATGCTGAGCGTGGAGCGAGAGCCTGAATGTGTGGCGGCTGCCTCTGCCAGTTGGGCCACCCCGGTGTGGATGGTGCCGGGGGCGGGACTCGAACCCGCACTGGGACCGCTTCGTCAGATTCGTCGTCAGCTTCAGCTTGGTGCTCCTCCGCCGTCAGCCGGCGCTAACCCGGCTGACGGCCACCCCCGGGGCTTCAGCCCGGGGGAGACTGTGATGCTACCCGGCAGCAGGTGTTCTGCGACTACCCGAACAGGTAGCCGAAGACCGCGTCGCCGATGCGCTGGTCGGTGACCTCGGCGCCGTTGGCCTCCTCGCGGGCGAACTTGACCGCGGTCTGCAGCGCAGCGATCCGGTCCAGCAACTCGTTGACCCGCCGGGCCGGCAGCGCACCGGAGAACTTCACCGTCGTCCAGTAGCCGACCGGTACGTCCTCGTAGTAGACCTCGACCTGCGCCGGGTGTTTGTCGGTCGCCTCGGCCTTGACATGGTTGCGGGGCACTTTCTTCGTCTTGACCGTACGCACCGGTTCGGTACGCCAGGAGTCGGTTGATTCGTCGCGGTTCCACGACTCGGCTGCGTCCAGCACGGGCAGTTTCTTGACGAAGGTGTGCAGGTCGACCAACTGTTTCTCCAAGAACAGCAGGTACGACACCGGCGCGGCGGTGACCAGGGTCCGGCCGTCAACCACCACGTCGGCGGTGGCCCGGGTGTTCGCCCAGTCCTTGGTGGCGGTCACGTCGAACAGCCGGGTCAGCGTCTTTGCCACGTCCCGCAGCACCTGCTCGGCGTGCACCTGCACCCGGGTCGACTCGGGCGGGAACTGTTCACCCTCCTCGTCCTTCGGCTGGTAGGTGCGGGAGATGCCGGACAACAGCGGCTGCTTCTGCACCACGTGGTGCGCCTCGGTCAACTCCGCGAAGGACTTGCTCTTGACGCCCTTCTCCACCGCGATGATCTGGTTCAGCTTGGTCACGGCGATCATGCTCGCAGACCATGTCAACCCGATCGACCGGATTTCACCCCGTCCGTCCAGGCCGGCTGAACCGATGATTGTATCGATCATCTTCACGTGCCAGAATTCGCCTCAGCCGCACCGGGAGCCAACGCGAGCGGCTCGTTCAGACCGAGGGGACAGCCGGGTGACCACCGTCCGGCGCCGGGCACTCCTCTCCAGCCCACCACGTCCACCGGCCTCGACCGTGCGGCCGCACCGTCCGCGGCGGATTCGGCCGGCAACCGGTCCAGGTCGACACTCCGGCCCGTGGTGGTAGCCCTGCGGATCTGTAGGAGAATGCGATGTCATCCGTCCCGAAACGCACCGTACACCGTAAATTGCTGGCCGTCGGTGGCGCTACCGCGCTGGTCGCCGCAGCCTTGATCATCCCGACCACCGCTGCCCACGCCGCAGTTGTCTGCAACGTCACCTACCAGGCCAACACCTGGAACGAAGGCTCCGGCGCCGGCGGATTCACCGCCAACATCACCATCAGCAATCGGCAGGATCCGGTCAACGGCTGGAGCCTGCGCTTCACCCTGCCGTCCGGTCAGACCCTGACTCAGGGCTGGTCGGCGAACTGGAGCGGCAGCTCTGGCGCGATTACCGCGACGAACGCCTCGTGGAACGGCAACCTGGGCACGGGGTCGTCCACCTCGATCGGCTTCAACGGGCGGTGGACCGGCAGCTACTCCAGCCCTACCGCGTTCACCCTGAACGGGGTGGCGTGCAACGGTGGCACCACGCCGACGACCGCCCCGCCCACCACGGCGCCGCCGACGACCGCCCCGCCTACCACCGCGCCGC